>NZ_JCAKMY010000040.1:0-25513 GCF_059515845.1 Acinetobacter sp. CY79 | reverse complement strand
GTAAGCGTCCGCTGAACCCCACTTTTCTTATTTGCTCAATATCCCGATAGTGTCCATTATTTATTAAATGGACATTATGTTTATGGCCTTAGACACTTTTATAGACACTGAACAAACGACAGAAAGAACCCGCAGAATCTTCGCAGCTGAGTTTAAACAGTACCTGGTCGAGCTTTGCCAGCAGCCAGATACGTCAGTAGCTAAGGTTGCAATGCAACATCAGATCAATGCCAATCTGCTGCATAAATGGATTCGCCAGTCCAGATCAATGCCCCCTGCATTAAAAAGCCCATCCAGTCCACAGACCGACTTTCTTCCCATCATTCTTCACCCGACTCCAGTCAGACAAGAAGCACCTCCGCCACCTGTGCCAGAGAAGAATGCTGTCGCTCATATCAGGATTCCATTGCATAAGGAACAAGGTTCCGCACGGGATCAGATGATCGAGATCGACTGGCCGGTGGAATCGGCAAAGGAATTACTGCCTTTAATTCAGGGCTTGATCAAATGATCCGTATCGATGAAATCTGGCTTGCTACCCAGCCGATGGATATGCGTGCAGGTATGGATACTGCCATGGCTCAGGTGCTGAGAGCATTTGGCTATATCAAACCACACTGCGCCTACCTGTTCTGTAATAAACGTGGCCATCGCATGAAAGTACTGGTGCATGATGGACTGGGCATCTGGCTGTGTGCCCGGCGGTTGGAACAGGGCAAATTTCACTGGGCTCAGGTTCACCAGGGTGAAACCGTGGCGATCAGCCCGGAACAGTTACAGGCGTTAATTCAGGGTCTGCCCTGGCAGAGAATCGGCTTACAGCAGGTGGTGAATATGCTCTAAACCAAGCTCATCCATTCTGCTATTCTCCAAACGTTTTATTTACACATATTCATGATCTCAGCCATACTGCGGTCATGAATACGCTGCCTGATTTAAGCCAACTGACCCATGAACAACTGCTGGAATTTACCCGGCAGTTGGCGCTGCAGCATCAACAACTCGCAGAAGATAAACAACAATTAGATGCCAAAGTTCAACATCTTGAAGTCACGAATCAACATCTTTCCATTCTTAATCAAAAATACGAGCATGAGCTTGCGCTATTTAAACAGCATAAATTCGGCAGTAAAAACGAACATCTAAGCGCAAAACAAATCCATCTATGGGACGAAGCGGTCGAAGAAGATATTGCTGCGGTTGATCTGGAACTGGAACGGCTGAATGCAGATAAAACCAATGCAGCTGCGCAGAAAGCCCCAGTCAACAAACCTAAACGTCGACCACTGCCAGATCACCTGCCAACCCTCCGTATTGAGCATGAACCTGCATCAACCCAATGTGCTTGTGGCTGCACCTTGCGTCGTATTGGCGAAGATATCAGTGAAAAACTGAATTTCAGACCGGCACAGTTCTATAAGGAACAGCATGTGCGTGGCAAATGGGTGTGTGATCAATGTGACACACTGACCCAACAAGCAATGCCGGCCTATGTGATTGAGAAAGGAATCGCTGCACCTGAACTGCTTAGCCATGTACTGGTGTCTAAATATGCCGATCATTTACCACTGTACCGTCAACGTCAAATCTTTCTACGCGCAGGTGTTGATCTGTCCAGATCAACCTTATCTGACTGGATAGGTCGCTGTGGTGTAGAGTTAGAAGGCCTAACCGATGCATTAAGGAAGGTGATCCTACAGCAAGCGGTGATTCATGCAGATGAAACACCTGTCACCATCATGCGGATGGATGATAAAGATAAAAAACCGAAGAAAGGTTATGTCTGGGCTTATGCAACAACTCAATATAATCCAATTCAAGCCGTGATTTATGACTTTCAGGATAGCCGTTCAGGTCAGCATGCTGAAGAGTTCCTGAAAGGCTGGCAGGGTCATCTGGTCTGTGATGATTACAGTGGCTACAAAGCACGCTTTAGATCAGGTCAGGTCATTGAGGTGGGCTGCATGGCGCATGCACGTCGTAAATTCCATGAGTTGCATGTGACTGGAAAAAGTCAGATTGCAGAACAGGCTTTGTTCTTGATTCAGAAGCTCTATGCGATAGAGGCTGAAATAAGAAAAAATACCGACGGTACAGCAGAACAACGCTATAAGTACCGGCAACAGTATAGTCAAGCTGTTATGCAGCAACTGTATGAATGGCTGACACAACATCAACTTGCAGTACCCTTAAGCTCTGCAACTGCTAAAGCCATCAATTACAGCCTAAAACGTTGGGAAGCCTTAAGCCGTTATCTGGATGATGGCAATCTACCTATTTGCAATAATTGGGCAGAGAATCAAATGCGGCCTTGGGCTTTGGGGCGTAAGAACTGGTTATTTGCAGGTTCGCTGCGCAGTGGTCAGCGAGCGGCAAATATCATGACTTTAATCCAGTCAGCAAAACTGAATGGGCTGGATCCGTATGCCTATTTAAGTGATGTGCTGAAAAGGTTGCCGACACATAAAGTGACTCAAATAGAAGAATTACTGCCACACCGCTGGAAACCTGAACCCCGTTAAAACATAGCAATGGGGTTCAGCGGATGTTTACGATAAATCTAAGTCTATGATGAATTTTTAGCATTATCCGATCAAAAAACAGTCTTTTCGTGATCGAAATGATCGATGGATTTTAAGATGAATAGTCTCACTTCCATAAGCAAGATTCGGGTTAATTAGTTTACTTATTGCTGTTCATGTAATCACTTTATTAAAAAAGTATTGTTAAAATGAATTTGGTGATTTATGGAAATGTACGATTATTGGATTACCGTTTATTCTGTAGTTTTTACAGTTTTAACAATATCATTAAGTTTAAACTCAATATTTTTTATTAAAGATAAGATCAATAAAATTTTAGCTTTTTTTAGTTTTGCAGGACTATACGCTTTCATTTTAAGTTATTTCTTTGAAAATGTGATTAAAGGGGCGGTCATCTGATCCTAAATACTTTAACTTTTTACATCCCCCTAAAACATTAGTGAAAAACATTAAACTAACCCATATGAAGTGGGTATTCACCCCTTATAAAAAATAGAGAAAACAGCTATACCAATGATGACATGATTCAAGAATAAAAGGTTTGGGTGTGCGAGGAAGAGCTTTAAAAATCCTGAAATATGCTCTTAGCAAATATCCTAGCAAAGAATAATTTGTACACTGCGGTGTACACTGTAATTTTTGTAAATTAAATTTATATTTAAAAATAATAACTTATATTTCCAGTTCAATTGACGCCATCCCACCAAAACACTAACTTTATATACCTCAACATGACGGAATATAAAGTGGAAAGGCTTAAACTGTAAGGGTTTAAGCCTTTTTTTATGCCTGAACATAAGCCAACATAACTAACTATAGGGATACATGTCATGTATCCCTTGCATTTTCCAGAAGTCAAAGGGATACAAGAAGAACGAAAAGATCAGATATAAGAAATCAAACCTTTAGCAGACACCGTTTAAGCAATGCTTGAGACAGAATTAAAAGAATACAGAGAGCTAGATGGTGATGGCTTTTACTTCCGTGTTAAGCCTGATAATAAAAAGGCATGGCTATTTTACTAAACTTTATTACTCAAATATTGAAATGTTTTAATTACCCAAGTGCTTAAAAATTTAATTGAGAACTTGGGTATGAGCCCAAGCTAAATCGATAAATTTGTTGAGGACTACTATGCGCGTATGAATCTCATTCACTAGGCTTGAAAAGTCACTTGAATGAAGTTTATTTCTCATAATTTGATGGAATGTATTTAGGGTTTCGACATACTTTGGACATGATATCTAGATCAATTTTTTAAAAGATTATTCATACACCTTTGAATGTTTTTTAATAGTTCATTTCTTTCAATTGATCTTGCTATTTTGGCTGTACATTTTTTAGATAGAACCAAAGATTCATCACATTGAATTAAATCAACTAGATTTCCAATCCTTACGAATTAATCACATCCTTCTTGAAAATCTTTAAAGAACTTAATTAACCCGAATCGCGGATAAGGATTTTTCTTTAAAATCATAAGCTCAATGTAATTTTATGATTAGTTTTTAGTGTTATCAGACCAAAGAATAGACTTTTTTATGCTCAAAATGATGGATAAGTCTCAAGATGAATAATCTCATTTCTTTAAGCAGGATTTGGGTTAATTATCAAGTTTTAGCCTATATCTATATATAGCACTTTCATCAGCAATGACATTTAGACTGATGTTTATTACGTTCTGATTCACCTTTATCTAAAACTTCTAGGCAATAGAGTCAAGAAGTAGATCTAATTCATTACGACTTTTATGAGAGTGAATTGTATTAACAATAAAATTTTGCCTTCTACAATACCGGGATATCAATATGGCTGGTATTTGAAATGGTTAAATTCAAACGGCAGGGGTAATAAGACTTTGAATTGCTATATCGAAACCAGTTTGATTTCACTTCATTAACCTTTTGATTGAGCATGTTATTCATTCGTTGGATCAACCCAATTGAAATACAATTTCGCTAGATTGTAAGTGCAGGCTTATTCATTTCGCAGTTGGGATGCTGAATAAATTTTCAGATAGTGTTTTGCAACAGAGAGTTTTACTTTCACATTGTTACTTAAAAATCACCAAACCTTTTCAAATAATTTTGACAAAGGTTTTTTTCGGCTGTAAATTAAATTGATTGATATAATAAATAATGTTTTGCAGGTAAAACAAGCAGGGAGACAGATAATGCTCACAGAAGAGAAAAATGCAAGATTGACAAAAGTAGGCCCTGATACTGAAATGGGCCAATATTTACGTCGCTATTGGCATCCGATCGCTGGTGAAAGCGAATTTGATGAGAAATCCATCAAGGAAATACGTGTTATGGGAGAGGATCTTGTTTTGTACAAGGACCTTAGTGGGAAGTATGGTGCTGTAGATCGTCATTGTCCGCATCGTAGCGCCGATATGCTGTATGGATTTGTTGAACAAGAAGGTATTCGTTGCAGCTATCATGGTTGGCGATTTGATGAAACAGGTCAATGTATCGAACAACCCTTCGAACAAGTGTGCGATCCGTCAGCACGAATGTGTAAAAAAACCAAAATCAAAGCATATCGTGTGCAAGTGAAAGTCGGTATGTTGTGGATTTATATGGGGCCTGAACCTGTTCCTGAGTTGCCAGATTGGGATTTATTTAATTATAAAAATGGCTTTGCCCAAGCGGTTTTTGCCGAACTTCCTTGTAACTGGTTCCAGTGTCAAGAAAACTCTATCGATCCAATCCATTTTGAATGGACACATAACAACTGGGCAATCCGTCAAACAGGTGAAAAAGGGCCTTATGTGCCAACACATTTAAAACTTGAATTCAAAGAGTTTGATTATGGTTTTACTTATCATCGTTTACGTGATCATGAAGATGAAAATAATCCAATGTGGACACAAGGACGCGTAACTTTATGGCCGAATGGATTTTATTTAGGTCACCACTTTGAGTGGAGAGTGCCCATTGATGACGAAAATACGTTAAGTGTACTTTGGGTGTTTAGCCGTGTGCCATCAGAACAAGAACCCTATCAACAGGATAAAATACCTTCTTGGTATGGTCCAATAAGGGATACGCAAACAGGTCGATGGATTACTTCTCATGTGGCCAATCAAGACTTTGTTGTATGGGTGGGTCAAGGGGCTATCACGGATAGAAGCCGTGAAAATCTAGGTCAAAGTGATCGTGGTATTGTCATGATGCGTCGTCGTTTCTTTGAAGAGCTAGATCAGTTAAAAAATAATCCAGATTTTGTACCTAAGGCTCTGATTTTTGATAAAGCATTGAATAAAGATATTGTTTTACCTTCAGCATGCCGTGATGAACTGATTCAAGGTTTAGCGCGCAAAGAACTGTCCGAACACCCATTATTGGGTCCATATCTCAAAGATTTCTTTGGTCAAGCAGGTCAGCCAGATGAAGTTCGAATTGCTTATGAACAGGCAGTGGGTCAAAAGATGGAGGGCGCGACTGTTTTTGCCGTACACGGTTCAAATAAAAATGAAGATCAAAGGGCACATTCTGAATAAAGGGATTTAGATATCGTCGAAATCTAACGATTGTGTTGCTGTCAAAAAGTAAGATGGAATTTCAATATGTATGTTCAAATTAAATCAATATCTGATTTAACGCCAAGTATTCGAAGTTATGAGTTGGTTGCTGAAGATGGTTGTGAACTGCCTATGTTCACAGCAGGTTCACATATCGACTTAATTTTGGAGAATGGGTTAACCCGTCAATACTCGCTCTCAAACTGTGACTCAGAACGTAATCATTATGTTATTGGAGTATTGAATGATCTCCATTCACGTGGTGGCTCTTCCTTTATTCATGATCAACTAAAAATAGGGGATCGAGTTCACATCAGTGAACCGAGAAATTTATTTCCAATTCACCAAAATACTAATCAAGCCATTTTATTTGCAGGCGGTATTGGGATTACTCCAATATTATCAATGGCTTTTAATTTAAAAAGAAGAGGTATTCCTTTTAAATTATACTATTTTGTGAAGGATGAATCTTCTATTGCTTTTAGAGACATTCTAAAGAAAAAGTTCTCTGAGGAAATCCATTTTCATATTGATGGTGATCGTAATCAGCAGATTAATGTTGATGACGTTTTAGGCAAGCCTGCTTTAAATGAGCATCTTTATGTATGTGGTCCAAATGGATTTATGGATTTTATTTTTAAGACAGCAGAAAAATATCATTGGTTAAATGATCATTTACATAAGGAGCATTTTTCGGCAAATAGTGTAGAGAGTTGTAATTCTGATTTTTCAATAAAAATAGCATCGACTGGACAATTAATTGAAATTGCTGCTGATGAATCCGTAACTGAAGCTCTTGAAAAAAATGGATTTTCAATTCCTGTTTCGTGTGAACAAGGGATTTGTGGCACATGCTTAACCAATGTACTTGAAGGAGAGCCTGATCATAGAGATATGTTGTTAACGGATGAGGAGCGTGACTCCAATAAAGTTTTTACACCATGTTGCTCACGTTCAAAATCTAAAATCTTAGTCTTAGATTTATAAGTGGAAAGGTTCTTGATTGAAAAGAACCTTTTTTTATACCTAAATTTAAAAGCAAACCTTGTTTTGCATACAAATAAAATGGACTTTACAAAGGAGCTTTCAACAAGATCGTTGAAAGCTGAGTGAATATAATTCAGGAAGGATTATGAGAAAAAGAATATTATTTTACCTACTGCTATCTTCTCAGTGTGCTTTTGCACAGGATTTTATCGAAGATACGCAAGTCAGTTTATCGACTAGAAACTATTACTATGATCGTAACTTCACCGAACAATCAAATGTATCTGCATTAAAAGAATGGGCTCAAGGTTTCATACTGAATGTTGAGTCAGGTTATACCCCAGGCCTAATTAGTTTGGGTGTAGATGTTCAAGCGATGGCAGGATTAAAACTACATGCAGATGATCTGCAAACAGGTGCCCAACTTCTTCCAGTCGATAAAAGTACGCGAGAGGCTGCCGATGCATATGGTGAAATCGGTATTACAGCTAAAGCAAAATACAGCGAAACAGAACTCAAAGTCGGTACTTTGATGCCATTTACTCCTGTTTTATTTGCATCTAAAGCTCGGTTATTACCTCAGGTATATAGAGGTGCCGAGCTGAAGAGTAAAGATCTAAAGCAAAGCCTGATCACAGTGGGATGGTTAAATAAGGTGAACCATCGTGATTCCACTGACTATGAAGACATCAGAATTACAGGTGCGAATGGGAAGTTTATTGGGGCAGCGACAGACCATGTTTTTTATGCCGGAATTGAACATCAATTAGACAAAAAAAATTTAGTCGGTGCCTATACAGCAAAAGTTGAAGATCTCTATCAACAAACAGTCATTATGGCAAAAACTGAACATGACCTGAGTGAACATTTAGCAGTGCTAAGTGATTTAAAGTTTTATCGTAGTGATGAAGATGGGAAACAACTTTCGGGACCAGTGGATAACACCTTGGTTGCAACAAATTTTAGCCTTAAGCACGATATTCACAAATTTTCATTTGGAATTTTAAATAGTTATGGTGATACCGCTTTTCCATATTTAACAGGTGGCGAAGTTTTATTTTTCCTAGATGGTGTAAGCACTGACTTTCTTAACCCTAAAGAAAGAGTCAAAAGCTTTAGATATGATGTTGATTTAAAAGATTTAGTAGAGGGTTTGAAATTTGCGGCACGTTACAGTAGAGGTGACAACATCGAATTGCCTGCATACGGAGGGAGTAATTTAAAAGAAGATGAGTGGGCTTTTGATCTGCAATACAGCATTCCAAAGAATATTAAGTATATCGGGGGAGTGAATGCACGAACCCGATATGCGATCTATGACAATAATTTTGCACCCACATCAGCGTTCAAACCAGCTCAAGAACTACGGATGGTGCTTGACTACACATGGAAGTTTTAGGAGAAGGTTATGGATTATGCACAAAAAAACAGCAAAATTAATATCACTATAGTGATCTGTTTTATCATTGCTATGATCGAAGGAATTGACATTCAAGCGATTGGTGTCGCAGCATCATCAATCAAGGAACATTTCGGTTTGGATTCGTCCCAACTCGGTGTGTTATTTAGTGTTGGGATATTTGGGTTACTTCCTGGTGCGATTGTTGGAGGCTACTATGCTGATCGCTTTGGACGGAAAAAAGTACTCATTGGCTCAGTTATATTATTTTCTATCTTCACATTATCGATCGTTTTTGTTCAAACTTATTACGGATTGTTGTGGGTACGTTTTTTAGCGGGTTTAGGATTTGGTGCAGCTTTACCGAATTTGATTGCGATGGTATCGGAATCAGTCTCACTCGAGAATAAAGGTAAATCCGTGGGAATGATGTATTGTGGCATGCCCATAGGCGCTATTTTAATTTCATTATGGGTTGCATTTGATAGCTCAAATGATTGGAAAGCGATTTTTTATGCAGGTGGGATCATTCCACTCTTGATCGTACCATTTATGATTGCTTATCTGCCAGAATCTAGAGAATATCAAGAAATTAAGCAGATTAAGCAGCCACAAAGTTATTCAAAAGCATTGTTTAATGAAAATCAAAGCTTGAAAACTTTGCTCCTTTGGGTAGGGTGTTTCTTTACTGCCATGCTTTTATACATCATGTTGAGTTGGTTGCCATCATTATTTGTCGAATTGGGTTTCTCAAAGCAACAGGGAAGTATGGCGCAAGTTTTTTTCCAAATTGGCGCGACTGTAGGGACATTGTTATTTACGGGTCTGATTGATAAAGGCAATAAAGTCATTATCATTAGTGTGGTTTATGTGGGCATATTAATTGGCTTACTGTTAATGAATAGTGCGCCCACACTCACGCTAATGTACATGGCTGCCGCATTTACTGGCTTCTTTATTATTGGTAGTAATGGCTTGTCTTATGCATTTAGTAGTTTTACCTACGTAACTGAACATCGTGGTCAAGGGGTAGGTGCTGCAAATGCGATTGGTCGTGTAGGCGCAATGGTTGGTCCTGCAATGGCTGGTTTTATTTTAAGCTCTGGTGGAGGAACCTCAGCTGTGCTTTTTTCTATGTTTCCGTGTGCATTGGTTGCATTAGTTGCAATGGGATTGCTTGCAAGGAAGTTAGAATCAGATGCTGTATTGGCTAATAAATCAATTTAAATTAGACATTATAAAATATATAGTGATTTCATTTATAGGATATTTAAAAAGGAAGCTGGTGCTTCCTTTCTATCTATCTTGATTGGTAGATCATATTTTTAAATGTTTTGGTTCAATACAGTGTGTGACATAGCAAAAGTGAATTCAATTTGGCGATTGAATTTTTATTTTCTCGCTATTCTTTGCACAGCGAATGTCAATAAGCTTTAAGAAGTGATTTAACTTATCAATTAGCTAAATTGGTTATCACCTATAAATAAATTTAGAAATTTTATCAGCATAATTAATGACTAATTTAGAAACGTCTTGTGTAAATTCAGCCTCACTGTAGGTACTTAATGGACAGCTAACGGAGAGTACAGCTGTAATCTGTTGTGTTGACTGATTATAAATGGGAGCAGCGCACGCAGCCATATCGGTATTAAAATGTCCCCAACTAATCATGCAGGGTTTTTGTTTGACTAGCCTCAAGCGTGCGAGTAACTCTTCTAAATTACGGGGGGTCATCTCAGAGTAAACCTCCCAATTTTTAAAATTTTGATACCGTTTGATGACTTCAGATTCTGACATATTTGCCAATAATAATTGCCCAATCACGGTCGCATGAGCATGCCAACGGGTTCCCACATGGATATTGCTTGTGAATGCACCCGTCGATTGCATATTGCTAATAAAGACAATATCGGTATTTTCTAAAATAGAAAGATGTACCGCAATTTTAATTCTATCGCGTAGCTCACGCATCAGTGGCGAAGCTAATTCGGTAATTGATGATTTCAAAAGGCTATTGAAACCTAACTCCATAACGTTGCTATTCAAAGCATAAGTCTTTTGCGACATTTTTCGGAGATAGCCGCAGAACTCTAAGGTGTAAATTAAGCGAAAAGCACTTGACCGATTGACATCTAATTTTTCTGCAATTTCAGTAATCGTCATTTCCTGATTATGCTCATCAAACAATCTAAGGATTGATAAACCTCTTACCAAGCCTGGAACTAAATAACGCTCTTCATTTTTTTGCGCTTCTGGATCAAATCTAAGTTCAGCTTCAGTAGAGTCCATTTAAAAATTAACCTTAACAATGATATTTAAATTTACCCCAATTTAGGGATTCGCTACTCCATTTTAACATTATAAAATTCAAAAAAAATGTTGTAGGTAAAACAAAATTTCCTATTTGAAACGTTACTAAATATTTTTTTAAATTAAGTTACTGAATTATATTGATAAATAATGTTTGACATTTATTTTGCATAAATACTATCCTGATACTAAGTTTTAAATAATAAATAATGTTTTGCATGTAAAACATGGAGTTTTTTTGATGAATTGGATTTCAGTATGTCAGATCGATGAGGTTGCAGAGGAAGAACCTAAAGCGATCGAGATCAATGAAAAGAAGATCGGGGTATTTATGATCGAAGAAAAGTATTTTGCGATTGAGAATGTTTGCCCACATGCATTTGCACTTTTAACTGAAGGTTTCATTGAAGATTCAACTGTTGAATGTCCGTTGCATGAAGCAATTTTCGATATTCCGACGGGGCGTTTAGAGAGTGGACCAGGTTGCCGCGATTTATGCACATATCCTGTCCGAGTTGAGAACGAAGAAATTCAGATTCAACTTTAAACATTGAGTGATTAGGGAAGATTTCAAATGAAGCAATATAACGAAAAACTAGCGAGATGGATCAAGGCAACGCCTTCAAGTGATGCTGGTATTAATAATATTCAGATTCCAGGTCAGGTCGAGCATTTGGTATGGCAAAACCGCTACAAAGAGCCAAGCCCGTATGAGCAGGATTTTGTTCAGCATTTAATTACTGCTTTCACGAATGGTATCACTGAATTAGATGACTTGGTAAATGCATTGAATGGTCAAGGATTTAGAGATGAATCTGGCGATTTGTGGTCAGTCGGAAGTTTTTCGACTGAAATGCAACGTTTAGGTTATTAACAGATAAGGACATCATGATGACTATTGCAGAAATGAATGTTGAACAATATTTAGATCTTGGTTTGCGTGACCAATGGTATCCAGTATTGGCAAGTTGGGAAGTAAGTTCGAATCCTGTTGGTATTACACGTCTAGGCGAAAACATTGTGGTATGGCGTGATGATAAAGGTCAGGTTCATGCATTGGAAGATCGTTGTCCACACCGTGGTGCACGTCTATCTTTAGGTTGGAACTTAGGTAACCGTATTGCATGTTGGTATCACGGTGTTGAAGTTCGTCATGATGGTGTGGTTGAAGATGTGCCTGCTGTACATGACTGTCCATTGAAAGGCAGCGACTGTGTAAAAACTTATCAAGTTCAAGAGCTACACGGTGCAATTTTTATTTGGTTTGGTATTGATGTCAACGAAGCTCCTGCTGAACTTGTACTTCCAGATCAACTAGCAAGCGAAGAATGGAGTTCATTCCTGTGTATGGCAGACTGGAAAGTGAACCATCAATATGCAGTTGATAACGTGATGGATCCAATGCACGGTACGTATTTGCATTGCACATCGCATTCAATGGCGGATGGTGAAAAAACAGCAGCAATGAAACATCGCTCGACCAAAGATGGCTTTGTGTTTGAAAAAGAAGGTCAAACAGGCGTGAACTTTGACTGGGTTGAATACGGTCAAACAGGTACAGCTTGGTTACGTTTATCTATTCCTTATCGTAAGCAGTTTGGTCCAGGTGGTGAATTCTGGATTGTTGGTTTTGCAACCCCAATTGATGAAAACAATACACGCGTGTTCTTTTGGCGCTGCCGTAAAGTTTCAGGCTGGCAACGTAATGTATGGCGCTTTTTATATCGCAATCATTTAGAGCAATTGCATTGGGATGTATTAGAGCAAGACCGCATTATTTTAGAAAACCTTGCACCCAATGCCCGTAAACATGAATTCCTTTATCAGCATGATGTGGGCTTATCACGTTTACGCCGTTTAATGAAAAAAGAAGCAGAAAAGCAACTTCAAAAGTTTGCATCACTTCAAAGTTCTCAACATGAAAACCGTATTGATATGAAGGAAGCGTCTCATGGCTAATCTGCCAATTTTAGCGGGTAAACGCATTCTTGTGACCGGTGCAGCACGGGGTTTGGGGCGTGATTTCGCTCAAGCTGTTGCTGAAGCTGGTGCATCAGTTGTCATGGCAGATATTTTGGCGGATTTGGTAAACCAAGAAGCAAATGCACTCTTTGAACAAGGATTAGATGTTTCTGCAGTTAACATTGATTTAAGTCAAAAAGCATCTATTCAGCAAGGCGTTGATCAAGCGGTTGCAATGTTAAATGGCTTAGATGGCTTAATTAACTGTGCGGCTCTCGCAACAGGTGTTGGCGGTGTGTCAATGATGGAATATGACGAAGATCTTTGGGATCGCGTGATGACTGTCAATGTGAAAGGCACTTGGTTGGTCACACAAGCCTGTGTTCCGCACCTGAAAAAAGCGGGTTCAGGGAAAATTGTCAATATTGCATCGGATACCGCAATGTGGGGTGCACAACGTTTAATGGCTTATGTTGCAAGTAAAGGTGCGATTCTTTCCATGACACGTTCTATGGCACGCGAATTGGGTGAAGACAATATCTGTGTCAACACCATTAGCCCAGGTTTAACGCTTGTAGAAGCAACCGAATATGTACCTCAGGCTCGTCATGATTTGTATGTCAATGGACGAGCAATACAACGTCAACAACATCCACAGGATTTAAACGGCACAGCGATTTATCTACTTTCGGATATGTCTTCTTTCGTGACGGGTCAAAACATTCCTGTGAATGGTGGCTTTGTATTTAATTAAGGAGCAACACATGATCACAGGTATTGAAGTTCTAAAATTTGGTGTTGAAGACCGAGCTGAAGCGAAAACCTTTTTGACCGATTTTGGTTTAACAGCAACTGCTTCGGATATTGAGGGTACAGATTTATATCAAACCCAAAATGGCTGCAAAATTTATTTATTTGATATTGCAGATGCACGTTTACCAGAAGCAATTGAAGCAGGCTCTACATTACGTGAAGTGACTTGGGGGGTTGAAAATGATCAAGACCTTGAAGCGTTAAAAGCAAAGCTTTCTGCTGAACCAAAGTTTGTTGCAAATGAAAGCAAAGTTCAGTGCCTTGACCCAAATGGCATGACGATTGTTTTTGAAAAAACGATTACGAAAGATGTTGCTCAAGCACGTACAGAAGGCATTAACCAATTTGGTAACGTTCAGCGTGTAAATGCTGCTAGCCCTGTTTATGAAAAAGCAGAGCCTGTTGATATTGGTCATGTTGTATTTTTCGCACCAGATTTAAAAACTACTCAAGCCTTCTATATTGAAAAATTAGGTTTTCATTTATCTGATGCTTATACAGATAGAGGTGCTTTCCTGCGCTGCCGAGGCGAGGGTTTCCATCATGATTTGTTCCTACTGTCTATTCCCAATAAACCAGCGGGTTTAAACCATGTTGCCTTTGTGGTTCGTGATATTCACGAAGTGATTGGTGGTGGTTTGAGTATGAACCGTCAGCAATGGTCAACATTTATTGGTCCAGGTCGTCATCCGATTTCATCTGCATATTTTTGGTATGTAAATTCGCCATTGGGCGGTGCATTTGAGTACTACACCAACGATGACTACTTAACTGAAGCATGGCAACCACGTGAAGAAGAACATCGTCTAGAACTCTTTACAGAGTGGGCGATTGAGGGTGGCTTGGATCACGAGACACGTCGTCAAGTAAAACCAGCGTAATGAATCGAAGATAAGGATATCGACAATATGAATAAAATTGTGATTATCGGTGCTGGGCAAGCTGCGGGTTGGGCCGTTCATACCCTACGAAACCAAGGATATAACGGTGAAATTCATGTTGTATCGAATGAAGATCAAGTTTTTTATGAACGCCCACCTTTATCAAAACAAGTCCTAGCACAAGAAGCGTCTACAGAAAGTTTAAATTTATTTTCAGCAGCGCAAATTGATGCGTTCTCATTGATTTGGCACAAACCCGATTCTGCTGTGAATATCGATAAATTCGCTAAGACGGTTCAGTTGCAAAGTGGGAAATCGCTTGCATATGACAAGTTATTGATCGCTACGGGAAGCCGTGCTCGTATTCCAGTCGCGCAATGGTCAGAACTTAAAAATGTTTACACCCTGCGCGATATTCAAGATTGCCAAAACTTAGCAGAACAATTTAAGACAGCGAAAAACATTGCGGTGATTGGCGGTGGTTGGATTGGTCTTGAAATTGCGGCAACAGCACGTCAGCAAGCTAAAAATGTTGAAATTTTTGAGTATGGTTCTCGTCTTTGTGCAAGAAGCGTAAGTCCAGAAGTTTCAACTTTTCTAAAAAACTTACATGAAGATGCGGGCACCAAAATTCATTTAAATGCGACTCAATTGAATCTGAATGAAATTGAAAATCAGAAAATTGAAGTGCAAAACGTGGAGAGCAGTTCACATATATTTGACTGTGTCGTGGTTGGTGCAGGCGCTGAAATTGCCAAAGAATTAGCTGCCGCTGCATTGCTAGAGGTTAAAGATGGCATTGTTGTGAATGAATATGGTCAGTCTTCTGATCCAGATATTTATGCAGCAGGTGATGTCGCAATACATCCAGCTTTAGGGTATTGCATTCAATCTTGGGCAAATGCACAAAACCAGGCGATTTCCGCAGCAAAATCAATGTTAGATGAACTGACACCCTATCAAGATATTCCTTGGTTATGGTCAGATCAATATCAATGCAATATTCAAATTTTGGGGACGTATCAACCTGATGAAATTGCACAAGTGGTTACACGTAAAACACATTTTACTCAGCAATGCTTTTTCTATCTGAATGAAAAAAATCAGCTGATTAATATGATTGCAGTCAATGATCCCAAATTAGTAAAACTTGCAAAAAGATGGTTAGCAAGTGCAAAGACCTTAGATCCACGACAACTACAAGATCCAGAATTCAATCTGATGAAATTGAAATAACAGGACTAGCCAACTCACTTAGCGCATATTCGAAGGAACGTAACATGGAAAGTGAAACAAAGACAGGTATAAAACATTGGACACCAGCCGTCATTTTAATGATCTGTGTGATCCTCGCATTTTTTGACAAAATCAGTATTGCTGTTCTGTTTTCAGATGCAACATTCATCGATGTAATGGGTATTGGTCAAGACAAAGCAAAACTCGGATGGTTGATGACCAGCTTCTTATTGGCATACGGTTTTTCATCCATGTTTTTAAGTTTTTTAGGGGATATTTTTTGCCCGAAAAAAATGTTGCTTTGGAGTGTAGCTTCATGGGGTTTACTCATGCTTGCCATGGGTTTCACCTCTGATTTTACAACCCTTGTTGTATTGCGAATCTTATTAGGGTTGGCTGAAGGACCGTTATTTGCATTGGCTTATACCATTGTGAAACAGACCTATACCGATCGTCAGCAAGCACGGGCATCGACGATGTTTTTACTTGGAACACCCATTGGTGCATTTCTAGGGTTCCCAATCACCGCTTATGTCTTAGCCCATTATGACTGGCATTCTACATTTTTTGTAATGGCAGCCTTAACGCTTGTTGTCATGCTGTTGGCTTACTTTGGTCTTAAAAATCTCAATTTGAAACGCACTGTAGATTTGGACGGTGTGGCAAAGCGCGTCAACTTTAAAGAACATGTTGCCAATACGAAAAAGCTTTTAAGCAACAGTGCATTTTGGTTGATCTGTATTTTTAACATTGCCTTGATGACTTACCTGTGGGGGCTCAACAGTTGGGTACCTTCATATTTGATTCAAGACAAAGGATTTAATCTAAAAGAGTTTGGTATCTATGCCAGTTTCCCGTTCATTGCCATGTTGATTGGTGAAATTGTCGGTGCTGTCTTGTCAGACAAGATGGGTAAACGTGCAATTCAAGTCAGTGGTGGATTATTTGTCGCAGGTATTTTTATGTACCTCATGGTCATTGCAACCCATCCAATGATGGTGATTTTAGCCATGTCTTTGAGTGCGATGGCTTGGGGCTTTGGTGTTGCAGCAGTATTTGCATTACTGGCACGTATCACAACAGCAGATGTGGGTGCGACAGCAGGTGGGATCTTTAATGGATTGGGTAATTTTGCCAGTGCGGCGGCGCCAGTCATTATCGGCGCAATTGTGATGCAAACAGGCAGTTTCAATCTAGGTATTACATTCCTTGCAGTCGTTGCAGTCGTTGGTTCGTTCTTCTTAGCGCCATTATTGAAGAAGTACTAAAAAACAAAGTTTGCATGTCACATGTCGTGATTCGTAAATAAGCATTTAACAAACGGACTGAATGAGATCTTGAGTCATGACGATTCTGTCCAAACCTTGAAGGAGTGAGTTTCATGTCAACTCAACAATTTGAATCTTGGAAACAACCAGAAAATAAAACGCTCGAAGAGTGGATTGGTGGACGTATTGCTCGCTTTGAAACGCGTAAATATGATTTTGACGCACTGAAGTTCCAAGCAGATTACGATCCTAAATATCGCCGTGCACAAATGCGTTATATGGGTACAGGTGCAACGGGTGTTGCTGATGATAGTAACACTGTACCGGCTGAGAACTTCACATTCTCAACCATGGTGCTACCACCTCAGTGTGAAGGCCCCTTACATATTCATCATGACGTAGAAGAAGTGTTTTTTATGCTTCGTGGTGAAATTGATTTATTCATTGAACATGAAGGTGAGAAGTTCTCTACACGTTTAAAAGAGCGTGACTTGATTTCAATTCCACCAGGGATTTACCGCGGATTGTTTAATCCAGGGACTGAAGATGCATTGATGTGTGTGATGTTAGGGACTGGAAAGCCAACCATTCCTAACTATCCACCTGAGCATCCATTGTCTCAAATCAAGCGTTAATTTATTCAGGATAGGAAGTCATGACTTATATCGAGCAACTCGAACAATTTGAATTGAAAACCATTCAATTCGACGGTGTAAAACAGTCTTATAGAGAAGCAGGGCAAGGACAAACCTTGGTATTACTCCACGGCATTAGTTCGGGTTCGGGTTCTTGGGTTAGACAACTGCAAGATTTAAGTCGTGACTTTCATATCATTGCTTGGGATGCACCAGGCTACGGTCAATCAGATGTATTAAATACAGCACAACCCAATGCAACGGACTATGCCAAACGTTTAAAAGGTCTGTTAGATGCGTTGAATTTAAACAAGGTTATTTTGGTTGGACATTCATTGGGCGCATTACAGGCTGCAGCATTTCATGCTTTATATCCTGAGTGTGTGAGTGCCTTAGTTCTTGCGAATGTAGCGCAAGGATATAAAGGTTTTGATGCTCAAAAACAAAAAGATGTCTTTGAAAAAAGACCCACTATGTTGAAAGAATTGGGTGCAACGGGAATGGCACATTCACGTGGACCTTATTTAGTTGCGCATGCAACACAACATGCGATGGAACTGATTACGGCTGTTATGCAAGACATCAGCTTAGATGGTTTTACGCATGCATCTTATTTACTGGCTTACGACGCAATACAACCTTATTTGCAACAACAGCAAAAAAACACGCACGTCGTCATGGGCATGTCAGATGGCATTACCCCTGCACAAGATATTCAGGCATTGGCGGATACCTATAAATTCGCTCATCGATATCCAATAGAAGACGCTGGGCATTTAAGTTATCTCGACCAAGCAGAACAATTTAATCAAATTTTATTATCGCTTAAGTAAACGTTTATGTGAGTTATGGATATGAGTTTCCAATTGAATGGGAAAAATGCAGTGGTCACAGGTGGCTCGTCAGGCATTGGACTGGCAACGGTTGAACTCCTTGTTGCTGAAGGTGCCAATGTGGCGTGGTGTGGTCGTAATGAACAACGCCTTGCAGAATCAAAAGCATTTATTTTGTCGCGTTATCCAAATGCAAAACTGTTAACAGCCACATGTAATGTTCTAGATAAAGCCGATGTTATTCAGTTTGCAAAAAGTGTGGAAAAAGAATTTGGTGGTGTTGACCTCCTAATTAACAATGCGGGTCAGGGACGTGTTTCAAACTTTGAAAATACTGAAGATGAAGATTGGTTAAAAGAAATTGAACTGAAATATTTCAGTGTATTGCATCCTATCAAAGCATTTTTACCTGCTTTAAAGCAGTCGAATTTTGGTTCTATTACCAATGTAAATTCACTGCTTGCTTTACAACCTGAACCGCACATGATTGCGACTTCTTCAGCACGTGCTGCCTTGTTGAATTTAACGCACTCAATGGCACATGAGTTTTCACAGTACAACATCCGTGTGAATTCAATCTTGCTTGGCATGGTGGAATCGGCACAGTGGAAACGCCGTTTTGCAGAGCGTTCGGATCAAAGCCAAACGTGGGAAGAATGGATTGGCAATATTGCGAAAAAACGTGGCATTCCAATGGCACGATTAGGCAAACCTGAAGAGCCTGCACAAGCTTTGGTATTTCTTGCATCTCCATTGGCTTCATACACAACAGGCTCAACCATAGATGTGTCTGGTGGCTTCAATAAGCACTTATAAGGTGAATTTATGAAACAGTTAATGATGATTGGATTCGGTGCAATGGCAAATGAAGTATTTGCTCATTTACCTAAAGACCTTGAGCTGAAATGGGTGGTTGTGCCAGAGCGTAGTGTTGAAAGTGTAAAGCAGAAGGTTGCAGCAGATGTACAAGTGATTTCAAACATTGATGATTGTTTGGGTGAGCCAGATTATGTCATTGAGGTAGCAGGTCAGGCAGCTGTGAAAGAACATGCTGAAAAAGTTTTGGCAAAAGGTTGGACCATTGGTCTGATTTCGGTAGGTACTTTAGCTGATACAGCATATTTCGAAAAACTACAGAAAACCGCAGAACAGTCAGGTGCACATCTCCATTTATTGGCAGGTGCGATTGCGGGTATCGATGGTATTGCAGCTGCCAAAGAAGGCGGCTTGGAAAAAGTCACTTATAAAGGCTGTAAAAGTCCAAATAGCTGGCGTGGTAGTTATGCAGAAAAGCTCATTGATTTAGATGCTGTAAAAGAAGCAACAGTTTTCTACAAAGGTACAGCACGTGAAGCGGCATTGAACTTTCCTGCAAATGCCAATGTTGCAGCAACCATTGCCTTAGCAGGCATTGGTATGGATGAAACTCAAGTTGAATTAACGGTTGATCCACATATTCGTCAAAACAAACACACCATTGTGGCGACAGGTCGCTTTGGTCAAATGAGTATAGAAATGATTGGTGTGCCTTTGGAAAGTAATCCAAAAACTTCAACATTGGCAGCACTCAGTGTGATTCGTGCATGCAGAAATAGCGTAGACGCAATTCAGATTTAAAAGGGATAGGTGAGTGCCATGGTAAAAGAAATTTATATTGCAGGTGAGTGGCGTCTTGGTCGAGGGAATGTGATTCAAAGCCTATTTCCAGCAGATAACTCGGTGAATGCCGAAATTTCAACAGCAACTTTAGAAGATGTTGAAGAAGCCATTGTGAAAGCAGATCAAGCTTGGCGTAAGCCTGAGTGGCGTAATTCATTACCGCATGAGCGTGCAAAAATTTTGTATCGCGTGGCAGATATTATTGAGTCACGTGTAGATGAATTATCAAAACTTCAAACACGTGATAATGGTAAGCCTTTATCTGAAACACGTGCATTAGTGATGAGTGCTGCTGCAACTGCACGTTTTAATGCGGCTGCCTGTGAAACGTTTAATGAGGAACTCACTACTCAGCGCGCATCTGATTTTATGACCATGAGCGTATATGAACCTGTGGGTGTGATTGCGGCAATTACGCCTTGGAACTCACCCATTGCAAGTGAAGTTCAAAAGCTTGCACCTGCAATCGCAGCAGGTAATGCAGTGATTCTAAAACCTGCTGAAGCAACATCGCTCATTGCATTAGAACTTGCAAAAATCTTTGAAGAAGCAGGATTACCCAAAGGTATTTTAAGTGTACTTGTAGGTCGGGGTTCAGTCATTGGTGATGCCATTGCACAGCATCCTTTGGTGCGCAAAATTTCATTTACAGGTGGTACAACCACAGGTCGTCATCTCGCGCATATTGCCGCAGAAAAGTTGATTACCACTTCCTTAGAACTGGGTGGAAAGTCGCCTACAATTGTATTTCCTGATGCAGATATTGAAATTGCTGCCAAAGGCATTGCTTACGGCATTTTCAGTTCAGCAGGACAAGCATGTATCGCAGGTTCACGTTTATTTATTCATTCATCCATTTACGATGAGTTTTTGAAGCGTTTGGTCGAAATTACCAAAGGCTTACGCGTAGGTCATCCTGAAACACCAGATGTTCACATGGGTTCATTGATTAATCAAAAACATTTGGAATCTGTACATCGTTATGTAGAGCTTGCGAAATCTGAAGGCGGTACGGTCATTACAGGTGGTGAGGCCATTACAGAGGGTGAATTTGCAAAAGGTAGCTTCTATAAACCCACCATTATCACAGGCTTAAAAAACAGCGCACAAACGTGCCAAGAAGAAATTTTTGGACCTGTGCTTGTGGTGATGTCTTATGACCATGAACAAGATTTAATTGAACAAGCCAATGACAGTTGCTTTGGTTTGGCCGCAGGGATTTGGACAGAAAACTATCGTAAAGCATGGAAAATTGCCCGCACTTTAGAAGTGGGTACCGTGTGGATTAACACCTATAAAAAGTTCTCAATCAGCGCACCCTTTGGTGGATTTAAAGACAGTGGTATAGGTCGTGAGAAAGGTCGCCAAGGCATTCTGTCTTATATGCAACAAAAAAGTATTTATCTCGGTTTAAACGAGCAAGCCAATCCTTGGTCTGACTAAACCACCATTGCACAATAGATTTGAAATTAAAAAAATTAAGGAATGATGAAATGACTGAAAAAGTAAATGTAGGCGAAGCAATCGCACGTGTTTTAGAAGCACACCAAGTCAAAAGTATGTATGGCGTAATTTCTATTCATAATTTACCTATTGCAGATGCAGTAGGTCGCCGTGAAAAAATCCGTTTTGTTGCAGCCCGTGGTGAAGCAGGCTGTGTGACGATGGCGGATTCGGACTCTCGTTTCACAGGTTTAGGTGTTGCACTGACAAGTACAGGGGCAGGTGCAGGGAATGCAGTGGGTTCACTGATTGAAGCCATGAATGCTGGAAGTCCTGTATTGCATTTAACAGGGCAAGTTGAACGTGAATATTTAGACCGTGATGCCAGCTTTATTCACGAAACCAAAGATCAGCTGACCTTCTTAAAAGCATCAAGCAAAGCAGCATTTCGTATTACCAGCCCAGTCAATGCGGTTGGTGTCATTCGGGAAGCCATTCGTGTGGCAACCACAGTACCGATGGGACCTGTCAGTGTTGAAATTCCCATTGATGTACAAGCAGCTGAAATTGAATTACCAGCTAACTTGGGTCCTGTAAAAGCACTGCAACTTCCGCTAGCAGATGAAGCTGAGATCAATGTCTTTGCTGATGCAATTAAAAAAGCGAAACGTCCAGTATTTTGGATTGGTGGTGGTACATTAAAAGCAGTTGAAGAAGTCAAAGCCATAGCGGATTTAGGTATCCCTGTTGTGTCATCGACGCATGCACGTGGAGTTTTAGCAGATAGTCATCCACGTACATTAGGGGCATTTCATAATTCTGCAGCAGTTGAAAAATTACTACAAGATGCAGATTTATTGGTTGTGGTAGGTTCACGCTTGCGTAGTAACGAAACCAAAACGTATTCAGTGGTATTCCCTGGAAATATAATTCAGGTGGATGCAAACCCAGTAGCACAACAACGTAACTACAAAATTGGTCAATTTATCTGTGCAGATGCGAAAGACACACTTGCACGAGTTGTGAAAGCACTCTCTGGCACATCAAAAGTGGATGCGACCTATGATGCAGAGATTCAATCAGCGCGTGAAAATGCGATTGACGCTTTGCGTACACAGATGGATCAATATGCACTGATTTGTGATCACTTGCGTGCAGCACTTCCTGAAGATGGCATTTTTGTACGTGACATCACCATGTCGGGCAGTACTTGGGGGAGTCGTTTATTTCCCGTACAAACACCCAATAAAAATATTCACTCACTTGCAGGTGCGATTGGTTTAGGTCTTGCACATGCCATTGGTGCATCCATTGCCAATCCAAGCAAGAAAGTCGTGGGTTTAGTCGGTGATGGTGGACTCATGTTAGGTATTGGTGAAATTGCAACCATGGCGCAAGAAAATACCGACATGGTGCTGATGATTATGAATGATGGTGGTTATGGGGTCATGCGTGGTATTCAAAATAACTACTTCGGTGGTCGTCAATATTTCAATGAACTACATACACCAGATTATCAAGCTTTAGGCGAATCTATGGGTGTGAAAAGCTGGAAAGTAGGTAGCGCAGAAGAGTTCAAAACAGCCATTCAAGAAGCCATTGATTTGAATGGCCCTGCCGTGATTGAGTTAGATATGAACTCGATTGGTCCACTTAAATTTGCAGGTCCACCACAAAAGAAATTGTACTAATCTGAAAATACGTCAGGGAATGAATGGAAAGCTTAAAGATGTTCTATCTCTTTTTATATGGATACGGTTGATTGAGTTGAACTGATCGCTCAGAGATAGAATTTTTTTTAAGTAAAATAAGAATTAAACATTGTTTTAAATATAAAACTAATTTTTTTTATTATGTTAGGGAAAGCAAAAATGAAAAAGACAATTTTAGTGACAGCCTTACTTTTAGCAACCACCTGTTTGTCTACAACGCTGATGGCAAAAGACAGTCCATTGGAATGGAAAAGTGAGGATGGTGCAAATTCATTTGAAGTGGGTGGAGTAATTCGCTTTAATCACCGTTATGAACAATGGCAACCCAGTGATAATCGTGGATTTGGAAAATTAGATTTCGATATCTTTCGCTTAGATCTCAAAGGGAAATATGGCGATTTTTATTTGAATGCCAGCCCGATTATCCAAGATCAAGAAATGACCTCAATCGAAAAAGCGTATGTGGGCTATAACATTGATCAAAATCAAAGTATTGAAGCTGGTTTAGTGTATAAGCCATTTGTGCTATATCCCTATCCGCAAAATGGTTGGACGTATCACATTCCATTTTTCTTAGGTTATGGAAACAATATTGCACCCGGGGTGAATTGGAATTTTAACAATCAAGACTGGGATATTAAGTTGGGTTACTATCCACGCATGTTGGATGCTGATTTACGTTATTCACCAGAATCTGGAACCTATGATGATTTTTCAGAGAATCATTTGCCTTTCCAAGCGGCTTATCAAAATGAAAAACACAACCAATTTAATGCTCGCGTTGTACATAAATTAGAAACGAAAACATTAGGTAAACATGAAATTGGCTTATCTGGTTCGGTATCGCAACTGCATAATAAAATCACTGATGATGACGGTAAATATTATGCAGTGGGATTTCATACCAACAGTAACTACGAACGTTGGAATTTACAATCGTCTGTGATTAAGTATGAATATGATGCTAAAAATCCAGCGGGCGTTAGCAATGATATGACCCTTATGGGGGCCAATGGTCTGACACCATCGTATTTTATTGCTTCAGAAGGAACGATAGGGAGTCTAAACCTTGCCTATACTTTACCAATTAAAGATATGGGTAAACTGAAAGCAATTCGTTTTTACAATGACTATAGTTATTTAGATAAAGAACGCAGTGATTGGGATGCATCACAGATGAACACCACAGGTGCAATGTTTATCGCTTCACCTTTTATGATTTGGGCAGATTATACATGGGGTAAAAATGCCAATATTATTGGCGGCGCGAGTAATGGTACTGGATTTACCTCAGCTGATTCAATCAATAGTGATAAGTGGATGTATCGAGTGAATTTAAATTTAGGATTTAGCTTCTAGATTTATTTAAGTAAATGATACCCCTCAATGGGGGCGTAGCACTTGATAATGATATAAGGCTTACTTAGGTCAATACAGTGATTGATGAGGGATGGTGTTGTTGATCTATTATGTTATAGAAATATTAAGTCAGCAGAAAAACTAATTTTATTATAAATAATCCATCAATTTTATTGACATAGATCAGTCAAAAATCAGTTAGATATTATGCTTGATGAAGTAGTTGGATAAGCTAGAATCAATTAAGTTATGTTAAAGGTTCAAGCGATATGAGTTTTCTAAAAAAGAAAAACAAAGCGAGTTTTGTATTTTTCATTATTACTCTTTATTCATTTTTGGGTTTTGGCATTGGTTATGTGATTTGGGAGTTTTTTTTATCATAGATAATAAGGTTACGTACAAAAGCTGATGTATGTAACCAGCCAAAATTAATTTCGATTTTTATACTTAAAAATGGACGTGAGCTATGTATTTTTCAATTAAAATCATCTTAAACCTCACCATATGAAGCATTTTATTAAATATCGGGTCATTTATTAATCATAAGATCATTTAATTGATGAGTTTGGATTAAAAAATAAACACTCGATGTTTTTAAGATAAAATGGGGGTTGCGTGATAAATAAAACTGTATAGAATACGCAGCATCCCGACGCGATACAGCAAACGAACTTAGCTGAACAGGTTAAGTTGTTGAGATGTATTGTGTTGAACTTGTCTCTGACGAAGAGCAAGAAGATCATTAAGAGATTATGAAGAACAACTTGTGTGGATTTTTACTGATTGATTGATCGAAATTATTTTCATTGATTGATGGTAAAAATGACTCGAAGTTTATTTGAGAAATATTTGTCAGAAGATTGATGAGCCAAGATTGGTGCCCTATAGGCACTAAGCAATATTAAACTGAAGAGTTTGATCATGGCTCAGATTGAACGCTGGCGGCA
>NZ_JCAKMY010000039.1:0-26643 GCF_059515845.1 Acinetobacter sp. CY79 | reverse complement strand
AGCGTTAACAACAATTGATCCTCAAGCGCTAATGTATGAGGACGCCCTGATTTCTTTTTAAGTGATTCTGCTTTTGCTAAAACCTCGACCATTTCAGTAAAAACTTGCCGAGGTACGCCAACCAAGCGTTTGAATTCAGAATCTGAAAAATGGTTTAATTTCTGATATCTCATGACATTTATATGGGGATAGTTTTTACTTTCGCAAGAGGTCTAATTTAAAAACCAAACGAAACATTAATGCTCTATTCGTATTTTTAAATCCAAAAAATGTAGACTAAAAAATTACTTCACTTGATTTTAAATATTTTTAAAAATGAGTTGTGGATAATCTTAATTTTATCCACAGTAGCTTTATCTTTATAAAAAATGAGATGGTAGCTCCTCATTAGAGTTTTCATATCATTAAAAATATTTAAGGTTTAACGCTATAGCGACTGCTGATTGCAATACGGTTTCATGCATTAATCACAATACCTAGCCATTCAATCGCACTTAATTGTTCCTCTGTATAGTGTTTTTGAGCTTCTGCATAAATTTCATCAGGGATTTGCTGATGAGAAATAAGAGTGAGTTCTTCAATTAAGGCGAGAGCAGCACGTTCATCTTCACGGAAATATTCAGTTTCACGCCATGCATTTAATAGGCTAATTCGATCTATGCTTTCACCCGCCTTAATCGCATCTTGAGTATGCAGTCGAATACAGAAAGCGCATTGGTTGATTTGCGATGCTCTTAATTTAAGCAGGTGTGAAAAACCTTCAGCAATACCAGATTCATATACTTTTGCTAATGCAATCTGATCAAGTTCTGCGACTTTGTTATAAAGTTCAGGTGCTGTTTTTCCAAGGTTAATGCGTTGCATAGTTTGATCCAGGTTTGAGAGTACTAGAGAAGTATTTATAGAGAGGGAAATTATGGTTATGTTGTATTTAAAACTTTTCTGATTAGGATCGCCATGACAAAGACTTTTATTCTTGCACCTGATTCCTTTAAAGAAAGTATGACTGCTAAACAAGCATGCTTAGCGATGGAAAAAGGGATATACAAGTCTATGCCTGATGCGATTTGTCTGCATGTACCCATGGCAGATGGAGGTGAAGGTACAGTGGATGCTTTGATTGCAGCATTGGGCGGTGTTCGTATTGCATGTGAAGTCACTGGACCGCTTTTACATCAAAAGATTCATACATATTTTGGATGGGTGGAGCAGACTCGAACAGCCGTGATTGAGATGGCGAAAGCCAATGGTATTCAACTCTTGGCGCCTCATTTAAGAAATCCTTTAAATACTTCAACCTTTGGTACAGGTGAAATGATTCGAGCTGCTTTGGATCTTAAGGCAGAGAAAATCATTATCGGTCTAGGTGGAAGTGTGACCAATGATGCCGGTGCAGGCATGGCTCAAGCATTGGGTGTGCGATTTTTAGATCAAAATAATTATGAAGTTAGTCTAGGTGGTGGTCGGCTTAATCAAGTCAAAACCATCGATTTGTTAGAACTTGATTCACGTTTATTACAGACCACCATCATCATTGCCAGTGATGTGAACAATCCATTATGCGGTGAAAATGGTGCTTCAGCTGTATTTGGACCACAAAAAGGCGCATCTGCTGAAATGGTGCAGATTTTAGATGCAAACCTGAATCATTTTTCAGATTTGGTTGAGTCAACTTTACGGGTTCACGTGAAACATCAAGCGGGTGCAGGGGCTGCTGGCGGTTTAGGTTTTGGACTGATGGCTTTCACGGGTTCGACCATACAATCAGGTGCTGAGTTAATTATTAAAGAAACAGGATTAGCTGAAAAAATTGCTCAAGCGGATTATGTGTTTACAGGTGAAGGCAGTATTGATTTTCAGACCAAGTTTGGTAAAACCCCGTGGGCTGTGGCACAAGTCGCAAAGCAGTTTGATAAGCCTGTTTATGCTTTTGCAGGGCGAGTAGGTGATGATATTGAAACTTTATATGATGAAGGCTTTACTCAAATTATCGGAATGAATGAGCCAAATTGTGATTTGAAAAATGCACTCAAACATGCTGAGATCAATTTAACCAATACTGTTGAACGAGTCGTATTGTCTTTGAAAACTCAGGCTATAATTTCAAATCAATATGTTAAAAGAACTCATTAAAAATTGATAAATTCAAAATGTAGGGGATATGAAAAATATTTGTTAAGGTGAGTTTTGAGTCTGATCAGGATTCAAAGTTTTGCACTGCGTGTATATCGTGAAGATATACGAGATGATTTTCAGAAAAATGAGTTAAGACAATATTCAGAGTAAAAGGGGATTTCATTTATTTTAATGAGATGAATATTGTAGTGTTGAAAAATTTGCTTGCTAGTGAAAAGAAGCTCAAGCTCATCATTGATTCAAGTGTGAATATGAATGATGAATTTCCAATGTCTTTGCGTCATTCAAATTTTCTTGAATTTTTAGAGCTTACAACACAGAAGCTAACCTTCAGATGCGAAGTGCTCGATCCTAAAACGATTAGGGTCTGTAAATAGTCTAATTTTTATGTTGATGCAGTGCTTATGATAATATCTCGGTTTGATTTTTTGAGATATGAATTGGTATGTCACTTGCACAGCTCATTGATGAACTAAACCCTCAACAAAAACAAGCTGCGACAACTAAATCAAAGCACAGTTTGGTTTTGGCCGGGGCGGGTTGTGGTAAAACCAAAACCATTGTGGCTCGTGCTGCCTATCTCATTGATCAAGGTGTTCCTGCCAATCAAATTCAAATTTTGACCTTTACTCGTCGCTCTGCCAGTGAAATTGTCGCTCGTGTAGAATTGGCATTGGGTGATCAGGCCAAAGGTCTACGCGCATCGACCTTTCATACCTTTTGTATGTATCTTTTGCGCCGTGTACCGAAGGCATTCGGATTAGAGCAATTTTCAATTATTGATCGTGATGATCAACTGATGATGTTCCGTTTGATTCGTGGCAAAGACGATAGGAAAAATCCAAATTCATTGCCTAAACCACAACAACTTTGCGATCTCTATTCTTTTGCACGAAATACCCGCCAAAAACTGAGTTTGGCTTTAGAAAAACAACACCCTGAATTTTTAGAATACAAAGACCAAATTGCAGAAATTATGAAGGAGTATGAGGCACGAAAACGTGCACGTACTTTCCTCGATTATGACGATATTTTAGCGGTGGTCGCTTCTGGATTAGCGCAGTCTGATGGATTAACAGATTATGTCGCATCGCTTTGTCAGCATATGCTGGTCGATGAAATGCAAGACACCAATCCACTGCAATGGGCTTTACTTGAACCATTGAAAGATAAAACCTCACTGTTTTGTGTTGGAGATGATGCACAGTCGATTTATGGTTTTCGTGGCGCAGATTTTGAAAATATTCATCATTTTAAAGATCGTGTGCCTGATGCACAGATTTTCAAACTTGAAAAAAACTACCGTTCTACTCAAGAAATTCTAGATCTATCGAATTGGTTGTTGGATCAGAGCTCAATCAAGTACGAGAAAAAACTTGAAGCGTATCGTGGGGATGGCATTAAACCGAAATTGCATGTTTTCCCCAATGAGTTTGATGAAGCCAAATGGATCGCGATTGATATTAAAGAGCGTCACTTTTTAGAAGGTTCTGCATGGCATGAACATATGGTATTGGTGCGTTCGAGTTTTGCAGCACGCCATATTGAAGCTGCGTTTATTCAATCCAATGTGCCGTACCGCTTTATCGGTGGAATGAAACTGCTTGAAACAGCACATGTAAAGGACTTGTTAAGCTTATTACGTGTGATTGCTAATCCATTGGATGATATTGCTTGGATGCGCTTCCTGACCCTGTGGAATGGTGTAGGTGATGTCGGTGCGAGTAAGCTCGCTCAACAGCTCTTAGTTGATCCTACACAAGACGCAATTTTTGAAAAATTAGAAAAATTTGGTCGTATTCCTGAAAATACTTTGCTAATCATGAAACAAATGCTGGTACTCAAAACAGAGGTGCAAGCTTGTGTCACTTTGGGTGTAGAAGCATTGATCGCTCAACTTGAAGAAAACTACGCCAAAAAAGATTGGTCTAAACGCATGGGTGACTTTGATTTGGTCAAACAATTGGCTGCAAAGCATGACCAGTTGAGTGAATTTTTAGAAGAGTACGTGCTTGATCCAGTGTCGATCTCTGAAATTGAACGTCAGTCGGAAGATGATGTGGTCACATTGATCACCATTCATTCGGCAAAGGGTACAGAACAAAAAGTGTGTTATGTCGCCAATGTAACGGCAGGACAGTACCCACATGCACGTGCTCAAGGTAATTTTGATGAAGTCGAAGAAGAGCGTCGTGTATTGTATGTGGCTTTAACCCGTGCAAAAAATGAATTGATTCTGACCAAACAAAACCTAAGTATTTGGGCGCGTGATCAAGTGGATGAGCAAGGGCGTAAGATTGAAAGCTACTTCTTCAATGATTTAACTCGACATTTATGTACCACCGAAACCCACTATAAAACTCGCCAGCAGACGGTAAAAAGTGCGTTGATCGAACGAAAGACGATTAATTTAGATTTTGGTATCGATCTCGATTAAACTAGAGTGATTGCGCTGTTTATATTTATTTGCGAAGTTCAAAAAGTCGAGTAGGCGAGTGCTTTTTGATGATTTTGCCTATTTTAAGGTTTTAAGATGAAAATTTTAGTTCGTAATTTAGATCGTACTGTCCCACAAGCTGAATTACTTAAACTATTTCAAGCATATGGTACGGTTGAATCATGTACTTTGGTGATGGATGAAGTCACTAAGAAGTCGAAAGGTTTTGCGTTTGTTGAAATGCCTCATGGTCGTGAAGCTGTGAAAGCGATTAAAGGTTTAAATACTTTACGCTTACACGGTCAAGGGATTCGTGTAAAACAAGCGGAAGATAAGCCAGAAGACAAGTCTGAAGCTAAATAAGCGATGTTTGAAATTTGAATGTGGAAATATTTATATTTTCAACAAAAGAATCTAAAGGAGCGAATCGCTCCTTTTTGATTTGGTTTTTATTCATTTTTATTTCTCGCTTCTATTACGAGATGGATTGTAGAGATTAAGGATTGAATCATTAAAAAGAATAAGCTGATAATGCATCTACACGCGAATAAAATCTAGATTTATAAAAATTGTGGATTGCGTAAACAAACAACACGTTTTAACGTATAAGTGCTAAGACACATTTTTTAACTTTAGGAAATTTCTCATGTCCCGCGTTGCTCGTTTTCATGCTGATCGCACCAACCAAAAATTATATTTTGCACGTCTGTCATGCCAGCAATCAGAACAAACGGAGCATATTCAGCAGGCGCAGTCACATCGTGAAGCTGCAGTATTTCATTTACATGGTGCTATATTAGCATTTTTGCAAGAACTCGTTCGTTACTATCGCTTAAATGATACTGCGCCTACACTTAAATCGATTGAAGATTTAATGGCAGCAAAAGGACAGATTTCCCCTGAGGTCAATCTATTACAACAGCTTGCAAAGCATGGTTTTATTGCTGAATTAAAACGTGCTTATCGTATGTGTCAGTATGCCCCTGAGCCGAGTGCTCCTGAGCCTGAAGATGAAACATCTTCAAATCTCATTATTAAAGTGACACAAACGCCCCAAGCATGGTTACCTGATACCCAGATTTTACGTGAATGGCACCGTGATTTAACCCATTTGATCGATGGCTTTCGCAACGAAATGGTTGAGTTTTAAGTCGAATCATGTCAGTTTAAAGTGTGATGGTCTATTGTAGGACTTGAAATATTGGTTCGTCGATCACATATAAGATAGTCTAAGCGAAGCAAAGTGCATTCGCATTTTGTGACCATGTGAATCATGGAGGGTATATGTCTATAGAACAGTTAAAAGAAATTTTTGGAAGTCAGGAATCTATTCTTGAATTGGTTCAGCTAGAAGGTGGTGAGCTGGCTTTGCGTAATGCTGACGCTGAACATGACCCTTTGGTGAAAATTCAATTTAATGACAAAATTAAAGCATTGATTGGAGATCAACTTCCTGTGGTTGCACAACACATGGTTCAAGCTGCATTGTTTGCTTTGATGGAAAAGCAGACCAGTGAGTGGGAAGCAGAAGTGGTTGATGAAAAACCAAAATATATGAGTTAATGAATTCTTAGATATAAAAAACCGCACATCACGTGCGGTTTTTTATATCTAATGAGTTTGCTTTGCTTAATGCGAAGCCGCATTGTGATGTGCAATTTGAATTTGGTTGAGAATATGATTGCTCATGTTCTTCGCCATTTCTTCTTTTGCGTAATAAACTTCACCAATATTGTCTTGGCGAATCACTTCCGCTTCTTGACGATTTTCAGCACAAACCAAAACCTGAATTTGCGGATTCAGCATCTTGGCTGTATCCACGATTTTATGAATATCTAAAATATCCATTGGCGAAATCACCAATAAGCGTGCATGTTGGATATGTGCTTGAATTAGGACGCTCGGTTCAGTCGCACGACCAGAAACCGCAGCAATACCCTTTTCACGTAGATTCTCAACGATTTCACGGTTTTCTTCGGCAATCACCACTCTAATACCGTCATCCATGAGTGTTTGGGTGATACGTCGACCGACTTCACCATGACCGACAATCACCACTTGATCACGCAGATAGTCCTGTGAGACCTCATCTGGCAACATCGCCAATGGGTCACCACTACGTTCAAGTAAACGTGCCAAATGCGAACGCTCACGGATCCAGTTTTGTACAGGTTCGATTGCTGAAAACAAAAATGAGTTCAGCGTGATAGAGAATAAAGCCCCTGCTAAGATGAGGTTTTGCGCTTCGGGAGTAAGTAAGCCAAGAGAGAGCCCCAGTGTTGCCAGAATAAATGAGAATTCACCAATCTGCGCTAAGCTTGCTCCAACGGTTAGTGCTGTATTGAGCGGATAGCGGAAGAACAAGACCAGTGCCATGGCTGCAAGGGTTTTACCAATCATGATGATGCCAATGACGGCAAGAATATGTAGCGGTTGTTCAATGATAATCCGCGGATCGAATAACATGCCGACAGATACAAAGAACAAAATCGAGAAGATTTCACGTAGCGGTAGCGTTTCTTCTTCTGCACGGTGGCTAAAATCAGACTCTTTAACCACCATCCCAGCGAAGAATGCACCGAGTGCCATAGATACGCCAAAAATCGCATATGAGCCGTAGGCAATAGAAACGGCTGCTGCAACGACTGTTAAGGTAAAAAGCTCTCTAGAACCTAAGCGTGCGACATATTGCATGATCATTGGAACAAGGCGTTTTCCAATAATCAGCATAAAGGCAATAAAGCCTGCCACTTTGAGTAGGGTAATGCCTAAAGTTGCCCAGATGTTTTGGTTGCCACTTTGACCTTCGAGTGCATGACCACCCAGTAGAACCGCTGTTGCAGGAAGGAGCACCAAGACCAACACCATAACTAAGTCTTCGACCAATAGCCAGCCGACCGCAATTTTACCATTGACGGAATCGAGTAGTCCTTGATCGCCGAGTGCTTTCAGCAGTACAACAGTACTTGCGCAAGATAAACTTAAACCGAATACAAGTGCTGCACCTAAACTCCAGCCCCAATAGAATGAGACGGCCATCCCAAGCAGGGTAGCAACCGTAATTTGTAAAATTGCACCAGGCAGTGCGATACGTTTAACTTGTAATAAGTCTTTGAGGGAGAAATGCATGCCGACGCCAAACATGAGAAACATGACACCGAGTTCAGCAAGTTGGTTGGCGAGGGCGAGATCAGCAACTACACCAGGTGTGTTTGGGCTGATGATAATACCGGCAATAAGATAGCCGATTAAAGGCGGAAGTCGTAGACGCGCAGCGATATAGCCAAAGATTAGTGCTAGACCGAAACCGACTGCAAGTAAAATAATGAGATCTACATCATGAGGCACTAAAAACTCCTTTTTTGTGAAGAGGAGGAAGATAAAATTTTAAAAAGCATAATTAATGCCAAATACCGCAAAGAAGTTTAACAAGCTGAATAAAAAAAATGCAAAAAAAACGACCCCAAAGGGTCGTTTTTTCAAGAAAACTAAAATTATTTAATTTTAGCTTCTTTGAAGATTACGTGTTGACGGATTTTTGGATCAAATTTTTTGATTTCCATTTTTTCCGGCATAGTACGTTTGTTCTTAGTTGTGGTATAGAAATAACCTGTACCAGCAGAAGAAACTAGGCGAATTTTATCACGCATGGTTCAGACTCCTTAGATCTTTTGACCTTGAGCACGTAGGTCAGCAACAACCTTTTCGATACCCAATTTGTCGATAATACGCATACCCTTAGTAGTTAGACGAAGACGTACAAAACGTTTTTCGCTTTCTAACCAGAAACGGTGGTGGTGCAGGTTCGGCTCGAACCGGCGTTTAGTTTTGTTGTTGGCGTGTGAGACGTTGTTACCAACGACTGGACGCTTGCCGGTAACTTGGCAAACCTTAGACATGGTGTAACTCCATTGATTCAGCCAACAGCAAATCTGTATGGCCAGTCAAAATAAAACGGATTGAAATCATTCAAGGGGCGTTTTATACCAAAATTCCGCTTAAAAGACAAGCGGAATTGATAAAAACGCAGCATGAGCTAGTGTGATAGATCATGCCTTGATCACTTAACGAAGAAAGGCTTTACGAATGATACTCGGAATTGGTCTATTAAATGGAGGGAGTACGTATTTTAAGCTAAACAGCTTAGGTACAGACATCACCGAACGTTCATTTGATAGACTAAAGAATCCCTCAGGACCATGATAACGTCCCATACCCGATGCGCCGACACCCCCAAATGGTAAGTCATCTTGTGCAACATGGGTCACGACAGCGTTTTGCCCAAAGTGCCCTGAATGGGTACGGTGAGCGATATATTCTGCACGAGCATCGTTAAAGTCGAAGTAGTATAATGCAAGAGGACGTGGGCGGTCATTAATAAACTCAATAACTTCGTCTATTTGATCATATTCTATGATTGGTAATACTGGACCAAAGATTTCATTTTTCATGATTTCCATGTCTGGCGTGACATTGGTCAACAGAGTTGGCGCAATTTTACGAACTGAATCTAACTCTTCATTGGCGGGATTGATCTCAGTTGCCTTAGCTCCATTTTGCAATGCATCTTCAAGATAACCTTTGATGCGCTTATTCTGTTTGTCGTTGATAATCGAAGTATAGTCTTGATTGTCACGTAGCGTCGGGTACATCGACTTTACGACGGCTTTGAAACAGCGAATAAACTCATTGGTTTTGCCACGTGGTAGGAAAATATAATCAGGCGCTACGCAGGTCTGACCTGCATTCCACAATTTACCAAACACAACACGTTCAGCCACGTCTTTTAAGTTAATCGATGGATGTACAATCACGGGTGATTTTCCGCCGAGTTCCAAAATCACGGGGACTAGATTTTCAGCAGCCGCTTTCATCACGGTTTTGCCGACATTGGTCGAGCCAGTGAATACCAACTTATCAAAAGCAAGATGACTGAAGGTATCCGAAATAATGCCACCACCTGTGACCACAGCCACGATTTCCTGTGGAAATGCTTCAGCTAATGCAGCTTTAAGTACGAAACCAAAATGGTGCGATGAGCTCGAAACTTTGATCATGGCATGGTTACCTGCTGCGAGCGCACAAATCAGTGGGCCTAGTGCAAGTAGTAAAGGGTAGTTCCAAGGGGCAATAATCCCAATCACACCCATCGGTTGATAATCCACCCAAGCTTTTGCGGGTTGATGTAATATGCGGATATGACGTTTAGAGGGTTTCATCCATGTGGTCAGATTTTTGCTGTAATATTTAATCTGTTCTAAGCATGTCAGTAATTCGCCAATTTTAGTTTCTGAAATTGCGCGGTTACCGTAATCTTTGTTAATTGCTTCAGCGATATCGTCTTGATATTTGATCAGCACTTTCTTTAAACGTGCTAAACGTTCGATTCGCTCATTGGCAGTAGGCAGGGGATAACGTCGATAAGCACTCTGTTGTAGAGCTAGAAGATCATGTATTTGTTGAACTTCTGGTGTATCAGTCGTCATAAAATTTGTTTTTGTTTGACTGTTCATGACCAGTACCACTAATGTAAGGGTTAATGTATAGTCATTTTTAGAGTAATTACTCTAAAAGTCAAGTCTGTTTTATGTTAGCGCATGCTAACTTTTTTATTGGTTATAGATGGTATTAGGATGTCGCATTCCAAAACGCTAAAAACGAAAGACCGAATTTTGCAAATCAGTTTGCAACTTTTCAATGAACGTGGCGAGCGTACTGTTACGACCAATCATATTGCGGCTGAGATGAATATCAGTCCAGGTAATCTGTATTATCACTTTCGTAATAAGCAGGAAATCATTAAAGAGCTGATGGAACAATATCAGCAAGAAACGCTGGATTTGTTAGCGTTACCTGATGACCGCCCAGTCAATGCGAATGATAAAATTCGTTATTTTCAGGTACTCAGTAGTCAGATGTGGGATTACCGTTTTCTTCATCGTGATGTTTATCACTTGGTCGAAAATAATGATGATTTTCGTAAAATTTATCCAAGATTTGCAGGGAAAGTCATGCAGCAAGGGCAGAATATTTACCAAGCCTTTGTTGATGCGGGTCTGATGCAAATGACAGCCTCAGAAATTGAAGCGTTGATCATTAACTTATGGATTGTGCTGACCAACTGGACTAATTTCCTGTATATGTCAGGGCATTTAAAAGACTCGAACAATATTGACCAGAAATGGGCGTGGCAAGCTTTACGTCAAATGGTATTTTTGGAAGGTCCTTATCTCAGAGGTGAAAGTCGTCAAACTTATGAGCGTTTGCTTGAGACATTGGGGACTTCTGAACTTTTTGCGAGTTTATCTGCGGATCGACCTGATTAAAAAAAATGTGGAACATTTAACAGCCGAGAAAATTTGAAAGCTTTCAAAAAAGCGTTAGAATACTCGGCTGTTTTTTCAAATTAACCGTTAAGTGATATAAATCAAAATGAACATGACCACTGCCAACACAGCACGCCTGCTGATTACTTGTGAAGACAAGCCAGGTATCGTGCAAGCTGTATCGAGCTTTTTGTATCATCAAGGGGCGAATATTACTGCGCTTGATCAATACGCGACTGAAGCTCAGGGCGGACGTTATTTCATGCGTGTTGAGTTTGAGCTGGATAGTTTACAAAGCCGTAAAGAAAACATTCTTCAGACTTTTGCAGCCAATGTCGCTGATCGCTATGACATGCAATGGCGTTTAGCACTCGTGAGTGATGTAAAGAAAGTCGGTGTATTGGTTTCTAAAGTTGACCACGCATTACTTGAATTGCTATGGCGTCATGCTCGTGGTGGTTTACCATGCGAAATCACTAAAGTGGTGTCAAATCACGAAGATTTACGTGAATCAGTTGAAAACTTCGGTATTCCTTTTGAAGTTGTACCTGTCAATAAAGACAACAAACGTGAAGCGTATGCAAAAATCGATGAATTGATGCAGGGTAATGATTTATTGGTATTAGCCCGCTATATGCAAATCTTGGATGAAGATTTTGTAGCGAAATGGGAAATGAAAGTAATCAATATTCATCATTCATTCCTACCTGCATTTGTGGGTGCAAATCCATATAAGCAAGCGCATGAAAAAGGGGTGAAGTTGATCGGTGCAACAGCGCATTATGTTACAGCTGACCTCGATCAAGGTCCGATTATTGAGCAAGATGTAGAGCGCGTTAGTCATGACTTTACGGTTGAGCAGTTACGTGATTTGGGTCAGGATGTAGAGCGTAATGTACTTGCTCGTGCGGTAAAATGGCATCTTGAAGACCGTATTATTGTCGATGGGAATAAAACGGTTGTTTTCCAATAATTCATAATTTTCAAAAATTGAAAAGAGTGATATAAAAGGCATACAGATTGTATGCCTTTTTCTTGTCTAATCGAGTAGGATGAAGAAAACTTACTAAAAGCACTCAATTAATAGTTGCAAATGAAAACACTTCTCATTTATCATTGAATCGCTTTAATTGTGCTAACCGATGAGCTTGATAGATCCATCCTTATATGATGTTTCATCGCTTTTATTAGGTCATAAATTTTAATGAGTCAGTCTCCTGCGCCTACCATGCAAAATCCGAACACGATGAAAAAGAACGTCCTGACAGCATTGATTGCTGTTGCGATAGGACATGTCGCTGTTTTGTTTGCAGTGAGTCAAATGCAAAGTCCTGAACTTAAAAAAATCGATAAAGAGCCGATTAAAGTGCGTTTTGTTAAAATTACTGAAGATGCGCCACCACCACCGCCTCCAGCTGAACCTGTTAAACCTAAAGTACAGCCAAAACCTGAGCCGAAAGTCGTTGAGCCACCACCTGTTGTCAAACCTAAAGTGATTGCCGAAAAGCCGAAACCTAAAGTTGAAGCAACGAAACCGATTGTGGTGGATGACAGCAAAGACAAATTGAAAAAAGAGCAAGAACGCTTAGAACAAGAGCGCCAGAATCAAGACCGAATTAATCAAGAACGTATCGAACAACAGAAGCGGGATCAAGCTCAACGCGAGCAAGCGCAACGTGATCAGCAAGCCAGAGACCAAGCTGAACGCCAACGTCGTGAACAAGAAGCAAAAAATACCCCGCGTAACTTATCTCAAGGTCAGATTTCTTGGGTGCGTTCACCAAAACCTGCGTATACCAACCGTGATTTGCAAGGTTCAGACCGTACTGTTGTGGTTTCAATCACGGCAGATGCGACTGGTAAAGTAACAGATGTACGAGTAATCAGATCGAGTGGTGTTGATGCACTCGATCAAAAAGTTGTACGCGCAGTGCGCAATGCAAAATTCAGACCTTATAAGGAAAATGGTGTGGCATATCCGTTTAAAGCGGAACAACCATTTGAACTTAAGTTGAATTCTAACGGCTAACTATTAATAGGAGTTCGAGTATGAACTTTTCAGTTTATTGGCAACACGCTGATGCAGTCAGTAAAACACTGTATTTTGTGTTACTGGCAATGTCGATTGCGACATGGACAATTGTTGTCCTGCGTATCATGGGCACGCGTCAGCTTAAACAAATTGCTTATGCTCAACTCTCAAAAGCAATCAATAGCTTAAAGGCTAAACTCGCGCCTTTAGGCTTTGAGCAACGTAAAGCTGTTGCTGAACAAGCGCTTCTTCGCCAAATTTCATTGGAAAAAGCATCTGCTGAGAAGGGTATTGCGGTATTGGGTACCATTGCTTCACTTGCACCATTTGTAGGTCTATTTGGTACAGTGTGGGGGATTTTCCATGCTCTCGTAGCCGTTGGTAAAAGTGGTCAAGCGGGTCTTGCTCAAGTGGCGACACCAGTCGGTGAAGCCCTGATCATGACAGGGATTGGTTTGGCAGTGGCGATTCCAGCCGTGATTGCATACAACATCTGTGTTCGAATTAATCGTACTTTAAGCAATGACCTTCAAGATCATGCGCATAGCTTATTGATTGATACCATGTTACAGCAAGATTCATCTGTTCAAGCTGCACCAGTAAAAGTCAATCAAGAAGGCTTAGTGGGAGGTCAAGTTTAATGGCTTTTCAATTGGGTGAAGACAACGACACTGGTATGACGGAGATGAACCTCATCCCGTTGATCGATATTATGTTGGTATTGATGATCATCTTTTTGGTGACAGCAACCGTTGCTAACCCATCAATTCCATTAAGTTTGCCAAAAACCACTGCTGAAATTATCGATCCGCCAGCGGAGTCTGTTCAAGTGAGTATTAATGCTCAGGGTGAAGTGGCTTGGGATGCAGAAGTGATTACGCTTGATGAGTTACAAAAGCGTTTTGATCAAGCAGGAACACAAGCGCAACAACCGACGATTATTTTAAAAGCAGATAAAGAATCACGTTATGACACTGTTGCACAAGTGATGTCACGTGCGAGCGAAGCCGGGCTCTCAGACATTGCTTTTGCAACGGATAATTAATCTGTTTCCAATAAAAAGCGACCATCAAGGTCGCTTTTTTTATATCAGGCACAAAGTAGTTTAATCTTTCAGCAAGTCTTGAAATACGCTACGAAGCTTATTCAGTTTAGGCGGAATTGAAAAGTTGCAATACCCTTGATTTGGATTACGTGCAAAGAAATTTTGATGATATTCTTCAGCTTCGTAGAATGTGGGTACAGGACTCAACTCTGTCACAACATTCAATCCTTCAGCTTTTAATGCTTCAATCATTTTCAAAGATTGTTGATGCTGTTCTTCATTAAAATAATAAATCACAGAACGATACTGTGTACCGACATCATTGCCTTGACGGTTCAAAGTCGTTGGATCGTGAATTGCAAAAAATACATGTAAAAGCTGATCAAAAGTAATTTGTGCTTCATCAAAATCAATCAAAATGACTTCAGCATGATTGGTTTGACCTGTACAAATGTCTTCGTAGGTGGGCTGAACAGTATTGCCCCCAGCATATCCACTGACAACTTTGTGTACACCCTTGAGTTGAAGAAATACAGCTTCGACACACCAGAAGCATCCACCGCCAAATAAAGCCTGTTGCATGACCTCAACCCTAATAATATTTTCTAATGTCTATATGGGGAAATTTGACGGGATTACAATGTCCACGTCAAATCTTGATACATTCGCCTTATATCCAATTAGCGTGGCTGAACTGCACTTTCAAACTGAAGTACAGGGTTACCATGTTCATCCAGCAGACGTAAAGTTTTCTCATAAACTTGATAAGCCGCAACTTTAGTGAGGGCAGTATTATATTTATCCGCCAGTTCCATGGTGTTGACACACATCATCTGTGTACCTGCAAGTTGGCTCAAGCTGATTTTGTCTTTGTTAATGCTGTAAGCACCCATTAAGCGATTACAACCATCAGCACCACTTACACGTTGTGTAGCAGCATCAAATTGAATGCTTGGGACATTGTGTGCAGAAGGATCAGTTTTAAATTCTGTTGCGCCGATATGTGTCAAAATCCAGGTTTTATTTTGTAATAGATTTAAAGTCTCTTGCTGCTTGGTTGTGGTTTGAGTTGTTGCACAGCCTACAGTCGCTAAAGACACTGCAATAAGACCTGTTGTCAGTAATTTTTTTAGCATGATTTTCCCCGATTGTTGTTGATGTTGGTTGGATCTATATAAACAAATTTGCATCTATATAAACAAATATTGATGAAAATCTCTAGAATAATGATCTATTTAATTGCAAATTATCTACATTTTTCTCTGAAAATATTTCAAATTACCGTTATGGCGCAAGTGTAGGATTACTGCGCGGTAAACCAGATCTTAAAACCCGAGAATAGTTTTCACTGCTTTGATGTTCAAACCTAGAAAATTCTTGTGTCCTCGGATTCACATGGGCTTTTTGATACCACGTTTTCATATCCCAGTGTTGATCAATTGCACCTAAGTCTTTTAAGTAATTGGGAAGATAGCCTGAAGCCAATAGGCGATAATCGGCAGGCAATTCTTTTTTTGATACCGCCTGAACCATATCGAACACTAAAGTAGTGCAGTTACTGGTGAGTGTGTTGTACCATTTTGCTTGCTTATTGAGTCCATCGGCCTTCGATAAATACTCCTCAAACAAGGCTTTCATCTCAGGTTTTGCCATATTGATCGGGAAGAAATAGACCTGCTCACCACGGACATTTGAGCGCGTATAAATCAGATCTTTTTCATCTGAGGCCACGAGACTGAGTTCGAATTGACGAAAAAAACCACCGATCGCTGAAAAGCCTTCATCGGCTTCTTTCCTGATTTCAATCGAAAATGTCAGTGGTTGAGTATTGGCGAAATCAAAACTCACTAATGTGTGTGCGATTTGAGGTCCCATCCAATACGAGGTGATGATATTCACACCTGAAATGTCATTTAAATTAAAACGCCGAGTTTCCCAATGTTCTTGAAAGCTACCATCGGGATTCCATTTAAAATTACGAACGTTATGTAAGGTCACGACATCACCTTGTCGTTCGTAATGCAATGTTTGAGCAACCTCTGGGTTCCATTGTCGGTTTTGTTTCGCTTCTAAATTAAAGTACCAAAATAGGCTCAGAATAAAGGCGACAATATAAATAATCACATCTTTACGGCGACTAAAAAAATGTTGCGTAATATAAATTCCTAAGATACTGAGAGCGAACGCAATCCAAGTACCAATGATTAGACGGCTGAACAGCCAACTCACAGGTTCTTGAATCCATACAGCTGAACACAACCAAATTGAAGAAAGAATCACAAAGGCACTGAAGACAAAATGGATGAAGCCCATACCCAGTGCCATAAAAAATTCTTTCTTTCCAATATTGTGCATAAGTATTGTTTTTAAGTTTATATTGTCTTTATTTTCGGTAAGTTGCGAACTCGAATGCAATCCCAGTTTTGTCGTCTAAGTGTTGTTCTGAAGCGACCTTTTTAAACTCAGCAGGTACAGCAGGGTAATGCGCATCACCTTGAACATCGAGTTCAACATGGGTCAGTTCTAACCGATCTGCAATATTGATTGTTTGTTTAAATATTTCACCACCACCAATAATAAAAATGCTCTCAGGTTTTTCAGATACTTTTACATCTGCAACAGCTTGATTGAGTGCATCTTCAATGCTGTAAGCGACTTTGGTGCCTTCAAACGACCATGAAGGATCACGTGTGATAATCCAGTTAACTCGCTTCGGTAAGGTACGACCCATTGACTCTAAAGTCTTACGTCCCATGACCACAACACCACCTTGGGTAATTTCTTTAAAGTGTTTGAGGTCAGCTGAGATATGCCATGGTAAGTCATTGCCTTTACCAATGCAGTTGTTCTGATCCATAGCAACGACGTGAACGACTTCTAAATTTTGAAATGCCATAACTTACTCAATATTGATCTTTAATAAACGAATTGCACTTGATTTATTCTACCCAAAGCGAGGCGAATCTTCTAAAAAAATCCTCCATAGTGGAGGATTTTTGTGATCAGACTGACTTAAACCGCGACAGGTGCTTTAATGCCCGGATGCGATTCATAACCCACAATTTCAACATCTTCAAATTTGAAATCGAAAATGTCTTTAATTTCAGGATTCAGCTTGAGTTGACACAATGGCAATGGTTCACGTGTGAGCTGCAATTGGGCTTGTTCAAAATGGTTGGCATAGAGGTGAGTATCACCACCCGTCCATACAAAATCACCCACGTCTAAGCCACACACTTGCGCAATCATATGCGTTAAAAGGGCATAGCTCGCGATGTTAAAGGGTACACCTAAGAATACATCGGCACTACGTTGATAGAGCTGACAAGATAATTTGCCGTTATAGACAAAGAATTGGAATAGGGTATGACAAGGCGGGAGTGCAACATTAGCTGCTTCATTGGGGTTCCAACCAGACACGATTAAGCGACGTGAATTTGGATTGGTTTTGATTTCATTAACTAACCATTTGATTTGGTCGAAACCATCTTGCTCATACAGGCCATCTTCTTTTTTAGTCGCACCGAAGTTACGCCATTGATGTCCATAGACAGGGCCTAATTCACCTTCAGGACGTCCAAATCGCGCCGTTTGTTCAGCGGTAGACCATTCATCCCAAATAGACACTTTATTGTCTTTGAGATATTGAACATTGGTATCCCCTTTAAGAAACCACAACAATTCAATCACGATCGAGCGGAAGTGAACTTTTTTTGTGGTTAATAAGGGAAAGCCTTTCGACAAATCAAAACGCATTTGATGACCAAATACCGAACGTGTACCCGTACCCGTACGGTCGCCTTTATCGCCGCCGTTATCGAGGATATGTTGTAGTAGGTCTAAATACGTTTTCATAAATTTCCTGATCAGTGTGCAGGTGACTCATCTGCTTGGATCAGTCACTCAGTCTAAAATTTCATTGGGCTCAGTTTATACTAATCTAGCCTTCTTTTTAATATCTCCGATCGGGAATAAAACAGTGGGCTGACCGAGTAAAAGGACAAAATGAATCAGTATTCTATTGATCTCGAAATAAAAGCATCCAAAGAGGATGCTTTTATTTTTATAGATAGATTTATTTCAAAATAAATAATTAAGCCGTTTTATTGCCTGTATGTACAGTATGAATTAAGTCTGTTAAGTCATATCCAATAGATTGAGCATAATTGAGATACTCTTGTTTTGTCGCTTCATCCAAGACAGGTTGACGGTGCAAAATCCATAAATACTTTTGATTAGGCTCACCCACCAATGCTGTTTGATAATTCGCGTCTAATTTTAAAACCCAATAATCACCTTTGGTAAATGGAATCCAGCGAAAACCTTCGGGTAGGAAACTGACTTCTAACTTACCATTTTCAGCATCAACAATACTGGCTTCACCAATCGATTCGTCCAGTTGTTGATTTACATCTAGGCAACGGTTTTGAACACGAACTTTTCCATCTTCATTTAAACTATAAACAGCGGAAATATCGGTGCTATCTTCTGGTTGATATTTCATGGGCAAGCGAGCAATCTCGTACCAAGTACCTAAATATTTTTCTAGTTTGAAATTTGAAACGGTCGTTAAATTTTGACTCATTGTACTATCTCCATGACTGATTTTATTCGATGCGTTATCTGAGTATAGGGATTTAAATCTAAATCAATTGATGGAATTCTGTTGCAAAGCGTTGCTCAAATTTTACAAATAGATATTTATTTTCATTTGCTTATCGAATTTTGGATTTAGCGAGATGCTCTGTTTTCGTAAAGCGTCACGATAAAAAATCCTAATGCAGTAAAACCGATGCTTTGTAATGCTAAAGAAAATTGATGGGTTGTAGGAAGACTCAGGATTAAGAGCAAAAGTGGAATCATGGGTACAACAATGAGCCATTGAATCGCTTTGTTGTTTGGACTTTGGCTTTGAAATTGCAAAATGCATTCACGTGTTAAATGTAAACCGATCCCAATCACAAGTGCAAAACTGACGAACCCGATGGATAATTCAGCTTGTTTTGAACATAGGTAAATAATGATGCAAGTCGTTATACAGGTGATGAGCTTGATTTGACGAGTACAGCGTTCCGAATACCAAAAATCGAAAATCATTTTTGGATATTCTCATTGTTTTTTTGACTGAGTTCTTTGTTATTTTGATTCAATAAGGAAAGTGGTGAAAACAGACAAATGGCCAACGCCATAAAACCCAAACCTTGTGCACCTGGTAGTAAAATTTCACCATTTTTCATGTGCATAAAGATCAGTGCCAAGAGTAAGGCAATGGGAATCCATGTAAATAAGCGATATAACAAACCTGTCGGATTCTGCGCAGCGAAATGGATTTTGCAGTAACGACAAATTAAGAAGATGACACCTGTGCCTAAGAACATCAGAATCGCATCAAGTGCTAAAGGATCCATCCAATACAAGATTCCAGTGGCTGTAGCAACAGCGATAAAGAAAGCGAGTTTTTGAATGAGAGATACCTGAGGATTAAACCAAAATTCGAGCATATGAGATGTAAGGCTGATATAGATTTATAGCCACTTTAGCATAAATGATGCTGTTATTTGAGTTGAGAGGAATTATGAAAACTATACAGTTCTGCATTAGAGCTTTTATTTGACATAGTTTGGATGGCACATAAAAAAGCGAGGACTAAGCCTCGCTGAATTTAAATCGCAGAATTATTCATGATAGATTATGAATTTTTTTTAAGTGGACCCCAGTCATAGATTTTCTTTTGGTACGCATACCACATCATCCACAGACCAATCAGAATCATTGGAACAGTCAAGAACTGACCTTTACTCATCCAACCGATAAACAATTGTCCATTGTCTGGTTCACGGAAGAACTCCACCACGAAACGTGCGATACCATAACCGATGAGGAACAGCGCCGATACAGCAAAGCGTGGACGAGGTTTAGAACTAAACCACCACAGCACGATAAATAAAATCAAACCTTCACACAGTGCTTGGTAAAGCTGAGAGGGGTGACGAACCAGTTGTAACGGATCAGTCGGAAAAATCATACCCCATGCAAAGTTAGGATCTGCGACTTGGCGACCATACAACTCACCACCAATAAAATTACCAATACGACCGAACATCAAACCTGTTGGAACACATGGCGCGATAAAATCAAGTGTTTGGAACCATGTCATTTTATATTTTTTACACCACAACAACATGGCAATCATGACACCTAAGAATCCGCCATGGAAGCTCATGCCACCTGTCCAGACTTGGAATAACCAAAGTGGATTTGCTAGGAACTGATCAAAGCCATAGAAGAATACATACCCGACACGTCCACCCAGTACCACACCTAATGCACCGTAAAAAATCAGGTCCGAGACCATCTCTGGTGTCCAACCGCGTTGTTTGGCACGGTAATTCGCAAGTCCCCAAGCAAATAAAAATGCGAGCAAATACATCAGTCCATACCAATGGACTTGCAGTGGACCCAGCGATATTGCCACTGGATCAATAGATGGGTAGGTCAGCATTCCTGTTCCTTGATATTGTGTTTTGAACAGATTTTAGCTGAAAGATATAAAAAATGTTGTACATTCAGTGTGTAAAGTTAAAGAGAATCAACTATGTGTATCGTAGCGCTGGCGTGGCACGTTTTGGATGATATGCCATTGTGTTTGATTTCCAATCGTGACGAGTTTTACCACCGACCAACATCTCAGATTCATGCATGGGATCATAGTCCAATTATTGCAGGACAAGATTTGCAATCGGGGGGTACATGGATGGGAATTACTGAGACTGGACGTTGGGCGATTGTGACCAATTTTAGAGATGGTCAGGACAAGAAAAGTTATCGCACTTCACGCGGGCATTTGATTCAACAGTTTTTAGAATCTGATTTAGCACCCATCCGTTTTGCTCAGCAGATTGAAGCCGTACAATGTGATTATGCTGGCTTTAATTTATTTATTGGGGATCGTAAACAAGCGGTGTATATGAGTAATCGAGGTGAAGCACCCCAAGTCTTGGCAAAAGGCGTTTATGTCACGTCTAATGGATTGATGACTGAGCATTGGGAAAAAACCAAACATTTAAGAAAACGCTTTACGCAAGAATTACTCCCTATGTTGCAAATCAGTTCGACACCTCGTCATGAGATCGAGTTTGCTGCATGGGATATTTTGGAAGATGAGCGAAAAGTGAGCAGAGATTTATTACCAAATACAGGGATAGCTGAAGACATGGAAGAATTACTGTCTTCAACTTTTATTCAAAGCCCCATTTATGGAACACGTAGTTCAAATCTGTTGTTCATGAAAAATAGAGAATTTAAATGGCTTGAAAAAACGCAACAAGGTGAGCAACAAGGACAAATCATCACTATCCAAAAGCCATTGTTTTGACCAAGTTTGACTGAAAAAGCCGACGTCGTTCTAAGCTCTAAAATGTTGATATAACTGAATCTAAAGATGAAAATTCAAAAATATCTTTAAAGATAAAAAAAGCTGACATTGAGTCAGCTTTTTTTCAGTTTTAGAACAACATTATCGTTGGATCAAGATGCTGTTTTAGGCGTATTTTGACTTTCTTCTTCGAGTGCTTCACCTGCAATCATTCCACCGTTTTTACGGGTAATAACAACAGTTGCAGAGCGTGGGCGCGTTGGACTTGTCCCTTTACTCAGATTGAACTCAGCAGGGTGATTCGATGGCCATACACCACCTGGATGTTGAACATTGACAAAGATTGCTTTGTAATCAGGTGTCATGGTGACGCCAGTGATTTCACATCCTGCAGGACCAGTTAAGAAGCGACGTAATTTTGTGTCGTCAAGTACGGCGCCAGTCGGAGTTAATTGTGCTCCTGCACCAGCTTTTGCACTGTTGACTTTACCGTCACCGATGCTTCCAGGTAAGGCTGCAAGCATCATACAGTTGGTTTCATCTGTATACGCGCCATCATCAGTTTGAACCCATAGTACGCCACGAGGGTCAAACCACATACCATCTGGACTTGAGAAGTCATTGGCGTTGCTTAAGCCAGAAAGATTGACGTTTGGCAAAGAGTCAGCTTCTGCACCGAAGAGGAAAATATCCCAAACGAAATTTAATGCAGTAACCGTATCACCTGTTTCACGGAAACGGATGATGTGACCGTTGATATTGCCTTTGTCAGCACCACCTTTATCATTGTCAAAGTAGCTCCGTGGATTCGCTGCATCAACGGTATGGTTGGTTCCACGTTGAGAGTTGTTGGTCAACGTCACATAGACTTCACCATTCTTCGGATTGACAGCAACCCATTCAGGACGGTCCATTTTGGTTGCACCAACCGCATCACCTGCTAAACGTGCGTTGATGAGTACATCACCCTGATCTGCAAATTTGTATTTTGAATAACCAGCAATAAGCGGATTATTGATATTTAATTCAATCCATTCACCAGAGCTTTTTTGCGTAGCATCGTTAAAGTTGAACTTAGCAACGTATAATTTACCTGAGTTCATATATTTATCACCCGCTTTATAGCCGGCATTGATATCTTTTGGATCCCATTTGGCATCTGATACAAATTTGTAAATATACTCACCTTGCGAGTCATCACCCATGTAGAAGGCAAGAGGCTGACCTGGTATCGCTCGACTGACACGACAGTCTTCATGTGCAAAACGACCTAAAGCTGTACGTTTAACAGGGTATTCACGGTTATCAAATGGATCGATTTCAACGATCCAACCAAAGGTGTTGGTTGAATTACGGAAGTCTTCAGCACCAGTCGCACCTGAAACTTTAGTTAACCAGCGGTCATAGATGTCCTGAATAGCAAGGTCCTGAATTTCAGCAGTACGTGAGTCTTCAGTGGCTTTTACAGTATGCCACTTGTACGAGCTATTTGATGGGATTTTATAACGAGCTAACGATTCCAAAGCATTATTATCGCGGTTGGCATCATCACGTGAGAAATATTGATTGAAATTTTCCTCAGTGGTTAAGTAGGTTCCCCAAGGCGTATAACCATTACCACAGTTATTAATTGTTCCTAAAGTGAAATCACCATTCGGACTGATCTTGGTTTTAAGTAGATTGTTACCTTTTACTGGTCCAGCAAAATGAATACGAGACGCCGCTGTAATTCGTCGATTGAATACAGATGATTTATTGATGTTCATCAGTTGTGTCATATTATTTTTATGAACTTCAATAATCGAAACACCATGGCAATTAATCTCACGTAAAGCTTCGTCTTCCGAGCGGAAGGCATCTTTAATGGTATTAATAGATGGATGAAGAGTGTTCTGGTTATCCACATACTCATGGTTCATTACTAGTAAACCTGTAGCAGATTGATTGGCATCGAATCGGCTATTGGTCATGCCAAAATAGGTCATGCCATCATGGCAGTCACCCGAGCGACGTAGAAAAGAGGCACCTGTCGGAATTTGATTTTCATTCCATTCGCTTAGACCTTCTGATATTGGGTCGCCTAGCGCATACAAAACACGTGCTTCATAGCCTTCAGGGACTGTGAATTGATTGCGTATATTTTTATCTACCGTCTTAAACTTAAGTGAAGTCGGTGTTTTATTGTGATCAGGTGTTGTTGGTGGAGTGGTGGGTGGTGTTGTATTAGAGGTGTTATTGTCATCGCCACAACCTGTCAACGATGCTGCTAATGTGATTGCTGCTGCACCACCTGCGGTTTTTGTAATCAGGTCGCGACGTGTAATATTTTTATTAAAGATATCTACAAATTCAGCATTGCCAGAATTGTTGCTATCGTAATCATCATTGAATGGAGTTAAGTCAGTCATATCTCATCCTAGCGTTCTTGCTTGGTTGTTTTTAGAAAGTTGATAACAAGGTAATGACTTTGCATGACAAATAAGTGAAGGAAATATTTCAAAAAAATTAAATAATAGAATGAGTATGCTGAATAAAATAAGGGCGATAGAAATCGCCCTTATGACTGAGTTTAAAGCTTGAAAATACTTAAAAATTAAAAGTGTATCGAGTACTATTCAGTCGTCATTCTTCTTTTCTCAATCAGCTTCCCTAAGAATAAACCAAGCTCAAACAGCATCCACATGGGAATGGCGAGCATAATCATTGAGAGTGCATCGGGTGGGGTCACAAACATCGACACAAAAAAACAGCCCACAATAATAAAACGGCGTTTTTCAACTAAGGTTTGAGTCGAAACCACACCAATGAGTATCAACACTAAAGTAATAATTGGAATTTCAAAGGTAAATCCAAACACTAAAAATAGCTTTAAGCAGAAACTGAGATAGCTATTAATATCAGTCATCGGAGCAACAGTTTCAGGAGCGACACTGATAAAAAAATGCAAAATGGATGGGAGTGCCACAAAGTAAGCAAAACTAATACCGGTGTAGAACAGCACAATGCTACCCAGCAGTAAGGGTAAAGCCAGATTTTTTTCTTTTTCGTATAACGCAGGTTTTACAAAAGACCAAAGCTGATAAAGAATAAATGGCATGGCAAGCATCAGCGCAACAAAAAAGTTCAACTTAAACGGCGCCATAAACGTAGCTGTGACATCTGTAGCAATCATGGTTGATGCAGCAGGAAGTTGTGCTCTCAATGGTGCAGACAATAGCTGATAGGTCTGATTCGCAAAGGGAAGTAAGCAGAAAAAGAGCGCAATCAGAATTCCGACTATTTTGAATAAATGCTTACGTAAAATCACCAAATGTTTGGTAATCGGCATCTCATCGAGTTGAATCGGATCAGTATCATTCGATGCTTGAGTTGACGGCAATGTGTTCATACTGCCACCTTCATTTCTGGATATTTCTTATCTAAATATTGTGAGGAGTGAGATACCCCCATTTTATTGGGATGCATGACATAGTTTTTTGAACTAGAGCCCTGAAGGGGCTTATAGTGCAAAGTTTTTAAGGTCTGCTTTTTTGCCAAATTGGAGGGTGTTGCTTCTATTGGTTTTTGTAAGTCTGTCATTTGCGCTTGCATTTTTGCTTCAAGTTCTTGAATGCGCTTCATTTCAAATTGCATTTGTTCTCGTAGTTCTGATAGACGCAATTCACGGTCAAGATCATTTTGAATATTGCTCACAGTACGAGTGATTTTTCCATACCATTTACCGACAAAGCGTACTGCTTCAGGAAGCTTATCTGGCCCCAAAACTAATAGGGCGATAATCCCAAAGATCAGCAGCTCAGTCATTCCAATATTGAGCATATCCGTCTCTTAGCTTTTAATCGTGGTTTGCTGATCAGTGTGACTTTGATCATGATCAAGCGTTCGTGGTTCTTTGAGTTGTGCGGTCGCTATTTCATCATCATCTTTGATTGATTTTTTAAAGTCCTTAACTGCACCGCCGACATCTTTGCCCAAATTTTTAAGCTTGGCTGTACCAAATAGAAGCAAAACAACAATCGCAAAAATGAGAACGTGCCAAATTGAAAGTCCAGCCATGATCTATTACTCATCAAATTTATAATCATTAATTTGAACAGTTAAATATGACAATTAATTGACTGTAATGTTGCGATTTGAAGACTAAATGATTGCAGTTTTAAGACAGAGGGGCAAAAGTAATTTAACCTTGTTCGTCAAAGAACGAAGGATTGTTTATGTTAGAGCTAAAGATTATGCAGTGTTGATGATATTGCTTTGTGCTAGCATGCTTTTCAATCTTGATTGCAAATTGCATCATCAGTATGGCGCTTATACTTCCCTTTATTTCTTTTATGATCGGGTTTTTTGCAGTAAAACAGCTCACTCGATTTCGAGCATTTTTTGCAATGCTTCTGGCGAAAGTTCTCATTCCATTTGTGATTATTTACAATATGGTCTTTTACCAGAAGGGCAGTATTTGGCTGATCTTATTTAGCTTCATGTGCTCCTTATTGATGTATGGCATTTTCAAATATTATTATAAAAATAAATTAAAAGCACTGTGTCTGAGTTATCTCAATATGGCTTGGCTGGGGTTTCCATTTGCATTAGCAATCTTTGGTACACAGGCAAGCAGTGTGATGGTTGCCCTGTATATTGGAGGCTCTGTGTTTGGCAATATTTGCGCAGTAACTGCACTGAGTCCTCATGCACAATCTAAAGCAGAAATCATAAAAAAAGTGAGCTTATCACCACCTGTTCTAGCACTGGGCATCGCTGCTCTACTTTCCCTTTGGGATTTTTCAATTTATCAAGATCATGACTTTGTTCAATCTTTATATCAGTGGGATAAATGGCTCATGACTTTTACAGGCATGTGTATTTTGGGCATGTGGTTAAGTCAAGTAAAACTAAAACCCGAAAACCTTGTTCAGAGTGCCGTTACTGCCATGCAAAAAATGATGCTAGGGCTGATCTTTTGCCTCATTGGATTTTATTTGTTGCCCATTCCTAAGGATTTAATGACTTTTGCAGTGATGTTGATGTTCTTCTTGTTGCCACCAGCTGCGAATATTGTATAGCCAAATATGAAACATAAGCTACATCATCTTAAATACGATATCCAGAGCTTCCTGAATGGTTTTATTGTTCTGAGCAATGATGTGCCTGACTTTACTTTTTAAGACAGACCATGCTTTTTCAATAGGATTGAGGTCGGGACTATACGCAGGTAGATAAACGATTCTTGTCTTATATTTTGCTGCTAAATCATCAATCGCTTGACCTTTATGAATTGAGGCATTATCGAGAATC
>NZ_JCAKMY010000038.1:0-28877 GCF_059515845.1 Acinetobacter sp. CY79 | reverse complement strand
GATTCTCGATAATGCCTCAATTCATAAAGGTCAAGCGATTGATGATTTAGCAGCAAAATATAAGACAAGAATCGTTTATCTACCTGCGTATAGTCCCGACCTCAATCCTATTGAAAAAGCATTGTCTGTCTTAAAAAGTAAAGTCAGGCACATCATTGCTCAGAACAATAAAACCATTCAGGAAGCTCTGGATATCGTATTTAAGATGATGTAGCTTATGTTTCATATTTGGCTATATATGTTTTAAACCCCTCTCCTTTAGCAGTAATTACATAGCCATAATCTTTTGATGTGAAATTTTTAGGAAAATCTGTCACTTCTAATTGTGCTATATAAGGTTGCTTATAATTACTCATCACCTTCTAACTCACTATTATTAAAATTTTCTATCATTTCATTTACAACATGTAAACTAAACTCTTCTTCAGTGCTTGAACTAAAAGTTTTCGTTAGTCCATTTTCATCAGTCGTTCCATAAAAAATTTGTCCTAAACTATTACTAACCATATATTTTTTGAAAGGCATTAAATCATTTGTTTCTTTATCTCTGACTTCAAACTTCAGGTTATACATGCCAATTTTTGGCAATAATGGAATACTTGATTGTACTATTTGGCTATTTTTAAACAAATGCTGCCCCGCCTTAGCTTCAAACTTACCACCTGTAGTCGGAAATATCCCTGAACTATTAATCTTAATCTGTGAGCCACCCGCAGTTAAATTAATCTCTTTCGGACTGGTGATATAAACGGTATCTTCCGTTGATATAATCTGAATACCTTTACGTGCAATCAGATCTAGTGCATCACCCTGTGCTTGAATCTCTATCTTGCCCTTGCCTGCATAAAGTCGTGCACCTTCTTGTGCTGCAAACAGACTGATCTTTTGACTTGCATGAGCAATAAGTGACTTTTGCGTACTTATATTTATACTATCGCCAGCACTGTGGCTGATCTGCCCATCGGCTGAGAGGTGGATATCTTCATTGCTGGCAAGTCCGATTGAATTTGGTGAAGCTAAGACCATAACAGCAGATTTGAATGCATCGGCCTTCGCTTGATCTTCCTTGGCTAAGGTTTCGATAAAACTTTGAATATTTTCTAAAACTTCAAGCGGATCCGTCTGCTGATTCTTCGCCACTTCACTTAAGGCTTTTGAGTTGTTTAGACTGCCTTCAAGTTGTTGTTTGGCTTCTTTGGCATCCAAATGCGTGCCTGTCGCTTGGTCTTGTTTGTAGGTGGAAAGAAGTAAGCCTTGCCCTGCTCTTACAGCACCCCATTGGTCTGTTCTCAGCTCAAAGCCTTCGCCGCGTCCTTCACTGGTCTCTGTCTCTTTGGGATGACTCAAGTTCCCCAGGTTAAGCTGACTTGCGCCATGGCTGTTTTGCAGTTGGGTGCTGATTTGCCCTGTGCTGTCATCAAAGCGCAGTTGTCCATAGCCTGCACCCCCGACTTCTTTGGAACGGATCCCTGCCAGTTTTTTGGTGTCTGGCAGTTGCCCTTTGGCATCGAATTTGGTTGGACTGCGTTGGGCTTCGTGGATACGTCCGACCACGAATGGGCGGTCAATGTTGCCATCGAAGAAGTCAATCACCACAATTTCGTTGATGCGGGGTAGGAAGCGTGCCCCATAGCCTTCGCCTGCCCACGGGGTCAGGACATCGACCCAGGCTGAATCGGTGTCGTTGTTGTTTGATCCTGCCCCACCATCAGCTTGGTTGTCTTCTGCTCGTGAGAACAGGAAGCGGACTTTGATGCGTCCCCATTCATCCACATGGATTTCTTCGCCACTCGGTCCGACTACTTTGGCGCGTTGTGGGTGTGCTGCTGGGCGGTGTTGCAGTGGGTTGTATTCTGGAACTGTGGGGATGTTGCGTCGTTGCAAGATCAGGCTGTTGCCTTGGCGTTCTTCTTGGTGGTGTTCGCGTTTGAAGTTGCTGTTCCAATTACTCTGTTTGATCAGTTGGTTGATTTGATCGGTCAGATCTTTGGGTAGGTTGTTTTGGTTGTAGTATTGTTTGCCTGTGATCAGGAATTCTTTGTCTGACCCACTGTGCTGATCAATCTCTGGATGCTCGGTAAATTCAAACCAGTAGCCGACTTGGGTATCGCGTACAGTGGAGCTGGCGATGAATTGTTTGCTTTGAGCGTCGTAGTACTGGCTAAGGTTTTGGTTCAGCTTTTCGATTTGGCTGTTGCCAGATGGTGTGGCTTGATCTTCGCCTTGAAGGTCTTGTATCCACGCCGGTGTTACATGCCATGCTTGCTCAAGGCCAAGATTGGCATTGTCTTGGTTGTTGCTGTGTTTATGTTTGCTTTGAACGGTGCCTGCACCCTCTTCTTGCTCTAACACGTCAGCTTGCCAGCGTTGTACATGCACTGCTGTCGGTTGGATGCTGCGCTGGGCAACAAAGCTGGTGATGCTGTCCTGTTTTTCCGTGGCACTGCTACGGTGGTAGCGGATACTTCTGCGTTGTAGTGCTTGGTATTGGCTGTTGTCGTCAATGAGACGGAGTTTTTGGGCGCTGATCGGGGTGGCTGATGCGGGCACTTGGTGCTGGGCTTCGTCAATCAGCCAGTTAATGCCTTCGCTACGTAGTAAGCGCGTGATGAAGTCATAGTCCGTTTCATTGCTTTGCATGATGAAAGGACGGACGTCGTATTGTTGTTGTAGTCCGCTTAGATCTAGGCTAAGACTTGAAGCAAACAATGGGCTTTTGTTTTGCCATTCTTGAAACAGGGTTTCCACCACATCCACTGCAGATTTGTTCATAAACACACGGCTGTTACGGCGTTTATGCCACAGAGAAGTGGCATCTTGCATGGTGAGTTTATATAGGGTCAGTGAACCGTCACTTTGTCCTTGTGCGGCCTCAGTGATGATACCTGTGGTACGAAACAGTTGTCCTTGATCGGTGACTTGATCAACTGCGACCTGTGCACCGATGAATTCTTTGAGGGAAATAGTGGCATTGATGGACAGGCAAATCAGTTCTGCGGTCAAGCCTTCATTTAAGGCATGCTGACCGTCGATGCGTTGCAGAAAAACGTCTGCATTTAAGCTAGGATTAGAAAATTGAACATGAATGGCACGTTTTTGTGCGGTTAATCCCAGTTGTTCTAAAGCCGAATAGATATTGGCAAACATGATTATTGTCTTTATTTAGCAATTCTTTAAGTTGCGATATATTTAAGCAAAATTTATCAAATTAAGACAGCATTATCACTCAAAAGTTGTATACGCATGTATCGAGCCAATTCGTCTTAGCTCGATACATCACTGTTAAAACTTGAGAATTATTGGTCATTCATGAGTTCAGCACTCATTCCCACCGTATTATAACCAGCATCGACATACAGAATTTCACCCGTAATCCCATTGGCCCATGGTGAGCACAAGAACAATGCCGCATTGCCGACGTCTTCAATAGTGACATTACGTTTTAGTGGGGCCACTTTTTCATTGATATCCAACATTTTACGGAAGGATTTAATGCCTGACGCAGCCAAAGTACGGATTGGACCTGCTGAAATGGCATTCACACGAATCCCATCTTGACCTAAGCTCGATGCCAAGTAGCGTACACCCGCTTCAAGTGAAGCTTTTGCCATACCCATGACATTGTAGTTTGGCATTACACGCTCAGAACCTTGGTAAGTTAAGGTTAACAAGCAACCTTGGCGAACTTGTAATAATGGTTTTGCAGCACGCGCCATGGCGATGAAACTGTAGGCACTGATGTCATGCGCAATTTTAAAACCTTCACGATCCGTTACATCAGTGAAATCACCATCAAGCGTATGTGCAGGTGCAAAGCCAATCGAATGCACAACACCGTCTAAACCATCCCAATGTTTTGCAAGTTCTGTGAATGCTTGATCAATATCAGCATCGACAGCCACATCACATGGGAAAACGAGTTTTGAACCAAATTGCTCAGCAAAATCATCAACACGTTTTTTTAACTTTTCATTTGGATATGTAAATGCAAGTTCAGCACCTTGGCTATGCAGTGCCTGCGCAATACCAAAAGCGATCGAAAGTTTACTTGCGATACCCGCGATAAGGAAACGTTTACCTGCCAATAATCCTTGTGACATGTGATTCTCACTCAAAATAATTTTCATGCATAATGCCAAGTCTTCAGCATTAACGAAATTGCATAATGCGCCTTTTTTGAATTTCTTTGTTAAAGCATTCAAATTTTCATCAAGTCAAATTAAAAAAGCCAATCAATGGATTGGCTTTTTTAAAGAATGGCTTTTCGAAAAAGAATCGAATGAACCCTTAGTCATCGCTACCTAAGAATCCAATTAAACGTAAGAATGAAAAGTACATCCAGACCAAAGTTGCAAGCAATGCAATACCACAGAGCCATTCTGTTGCTTTAGGTGCGTGTTGAGCTGCAGCTGATTCAATTAAATCAAAATCTAGAATCAAACTTAAAGATGCAATGATCGCAACAAATGCAGCAAAACCAATCCCTAACCAATTATTTTCAAAGACATAAGGAATACTTGAGCTAAATGCCAAACTCATGACAAATTGCACCACAAAGACCAAGGCAATAGCGATTGAAGCCGAGATAATCACCGATTTAAATTTTTCCGTCGCGCGGATAATCTTTGCACGATACAAAGCAAACATCACTAAAGTGGTGATAAATGTTGCCAACAATGCTTTAACAGGCACACCTGGATATTTCATTTGGAAAATCATTGAAATACCGCCTAGAAAAGCACCCTCGAATAATGCGTAAGGGATCGCTAAACTCCGTGCTGTATTTGGCTTAAATGTCGTGACCATTGCCAAAATAAATCCACCAATACAGCCAACCAATGCTGCTCCATAGGCAACCGACATATTCATGGTCAACAAACAATAGAAGAATAATGAAATACCTACGACAGCTGCAATCACTGTCAATAAGATTGACTTCTGAATAGCGCCTTGCACGGTCATGGGTTGAGCACCGTCACTATAGACATCTGCACGAGTTAAAATCGGGTTATTACTTTGCATAAATTCTCTCTTTCTAATAATTAGTGATTGAGGATGAAACAGAAATGTTAATCTTAAAACTGTTGGTAGATTAATTAATTTTATAACCTTGATTCATTTTAGAACAAAAAATTTAATCATGAGTTTAGTATAGTTGATGTATAAAAAAACATCAAAAAACAAAAAGAGGCATCTCGCCTCTTTTCCTGTTTGTATTCATCCTAATCAGAATACATCCCACTAAGACAAATCAATACGCCAATGATTAATCACCTTTAATGAAGAAATATTGACGGTAATATTTCAATTCGGCAATCGAATCACGAATATCATCCATCGCTAAATGTGACGCATTTTTCTTTAAGCCACTCATGATTTCAGGGCGCCAGCGACGTGCTAACTCTTTGACAGAAGACACATCCAAATTGCGATAATGGAAAAATTGCTCTAGCTCAGGCATTAAACGATGCATGAAACGGCGATCTTGACAGATTGAGTTACCACACATTGGTGATGATTTTGGATTTACCCATTTTTTTAAGAATTCAAGCGTTTGCTGTTCAGCATCTTGTACACTCAATTTACTACGGCGCACACGCTCAATAAGACCTGATTGCCCGTGTTGCTTGGTATTCCATTCATCCATCGCATTTAAAATAATGTTGGATTGATGAATTGCCAGCACTGGACCTTCAGCAAGAATATTCAAATTGTCATCAGTGACGATTGTCGCAATTTCGATAATCTTGTCATTGTCTGTATCTAGACCGGTCATTTCCAAGTCTATCCAAATCAAGCGGGTATCTGGTGTGCTGCTCATACTTGTGCAATCTTATTGGGCTACTAAAACAGGAAGAATAGCAAATTAATTGCCTCTATGCTGTAATTCCATAGCTCATCATGCTATTTTTGCCATCTAAATTTTATGGTTTTCTCAGGTTATGAATGGCTTTAATTCGTAAACGTCGTTTAACTGAACAGCAGCAACGCCGCATTCAGAAGCAACAGCAAACACGTCAAGATGACATCGATACTTCAAATGATTTGGAAGGTCTCGTAGTACAACACTATGGTCGCCAACTTGAGGTACAAGCATTATCAACGCCTGAAGAGCATCCTATTCAACCTGAGAGCAAAGCAGGTGAACCCGAATCTTTTTGGAAGCCGATTGAATTAGGCAGTGTTTGGCGTTGTCATACACGCACTAACTTGGAATTGTTAGTGACAGGTGACCGTGTTAAGTGGCAAGCCGATCCTAATACTGGACTGGGTATTATCACTGCGATTCAACCGCGTCGGTCACTGCTCACTCGTCCAGATCGTTATCATAAAGTCAAACCTGTCGCTGCCAATATTTCATTGATTGTCATCGTGATTGCGCCACTCCCTGAACCTGCACCGACATTGATCGATCGTTATTTAGTGGCCTGTGCTGATGCAGATATTCCTGCTTTATTGGTCCTCAATAAATGTGACTTACTCGAAGGTGAGCACGATCATCGTTTAACTTTGGTCGAGGAATATCGTGCGCTCGGTTATGAGTTTATGCTGACTCAATCGAATGGTGACTTAGCTGAGCTGGAACAGCGTTTAGACAATGAAACGGTTGCCTTTGTCGGTCAATCAGGTGTGGGCAAAAGCACATTGATCAATGCCATCGTGCCTGATGCGGCCCAAAAGACCAATGTGATTTCTGATAACTCTGCCCTCGGTCAACATACGACGACATCTACACGTCTTATTGGTTTTGGTGAAAATGGTGCTTTGATTGACTCACCCGGGATTCGTGAATTTGGATTATGGCATTTGGATCATGACAAAATTGACAATGGTTTCCCTGAAATTTCAGCATTCATTGGACATTGCCAGTATCGTAATTGTACACATACTCATGAAAAGCAATGCGCCATTAAACAAGCCGTGGAAAACAAAGAAATTCTTGCTCGACGCCTAGAAAGTTATTTGCGTTTGGTGGATGAAATTACTGAGGCTCAGCAAAAAAGTTAATTTTTCTTCAAGTAAGCCCTTGAAGCGGTGATTTTGATCACCATATTTATAGGCTATACTCAACGCAGTTTTTATTCTGACATTAGGTGATTTGTGGAACGTTGGTTCGAATTTATGGGGAATCACCCCTTCTTATTTGCAATTCTAGGTGGCCTGATCGTGCTGTTCTTCGTATTTGAAGGTCAGCGTAGTGGTCGCAAAATTTCACCACAATCACTGGGTATTTTGGTGAAAGCTAAAAATGCAATGTTGATTGATCTCCGCGATGCGAAAGATTTCCGTGAAGGTCATATCAGTGGTAGCCGCAATATTCCTTACAGCCAAATTTCAAGTCATATTGAAGAACTAAAAACTGCAGATCGCCCTTTGGTCTTCATTTGTAACTTAGGTCAAGTTGCAGGGACTGCTTTGCAACAAGTGGGTCATGCAGACAGCTATCGTTTAGATGGTGGTGTGAGTAATTGGAAAGTCCAAGGCCTACCATTAGTCAAAAGCAAAAAAGCTTAAGGAGTCGACAAAATGACAGCTCAAGTCACTGTATATTCTACAAATATGTGTCCTTACTGCGTTCGTGCTAAACAACTATTAGAACGTAAAGGCATCGAATACAAAGAAGTAAATTTATCGACTGAAGCACCTGAAGTCCGTGTTGAGTTGATGCAAAAAACCAAACACCGCACTGTGCCGCAAATTTTTATTAAAGATCAATTCATCGGTGGTTTCGACCAACTTTATGCTTTAGAGCGTGAAGGTAAACTGGATGAATTGCTCGCTTAAGCATTACAAATTTTAAAGATTATTACTCGCTTACTTAAGGAATAAAGAATGAGTGAAGAACAACAAGCTCAACCACAACTTGCGTTAGAACGTATTTACACGAAAGATATTTCTTTTGAAGTGCCTGGCGCTAGCGTTTTCACAAAAGAATGGCAACCAGAGTTAAATATTAACTTGTCATCTGCTGCTGAAAAAGTAGATCCAACTCACTTTGAAGTGTCTTTAAAAGTGGTTGTTCAAGCAACAAATGCAGGTGAAACTGCTTTTATTGTTGACGTCACTCAATCTGGTATTTTCTTGATTGATGGCGTAGAAGAAGAACGTCTTCCATATATTCTAGGTGCTTACTGCCCAAATATTTTGTTCCCATTCCTTCGTGAAGCGGTGAATGATCTTGTGACTAAAGGTAGCTTCCCGCAATTACTTCTCACGCCGATTAACTTCGATGCTGAATTTGAAGCAAATATGCAACGCGCTCAAGTCGCTGCAGCTGAAGGTCAAGCTTAAAAGCACTCAGCCCTTTAAAAAAACCACAATCTTAATTGTGGTTTTTTTATATCTATATTTTATGATGAATACCTATATCCAATCTAATCCAGACGCTTTATGCTTTCCCTCATACAAATTAAAATCCAAAGAATTAAAAAGCATGCCTTTTACTCCGCTACATTTGGGAATTGGAACCAGCTTAAAAGCCGCTCAAAAAAATCACTTTAGTTTTATGGTCTTTGCGGGTACTCAAATTTTGATGGATATTGAGCCACTTATTGGCCTTATTTTAAAGTGGGATACTTTGCATCTGTATACGCATAATCTTTTAGGTGCACTAGTGATCGGCGGCGTTGCCGTTGTATTTGGGCGACCAATCAGCCAATTTATTTTGAAAAAATTAAGCTATAAACATTGGAAAATCACTTGGAAGGTTGCCATTTCAAGTGCTTTCCTAGGAAGCTTCAGTCATGTGCTGTTGGACGCGCTCATGCATCATGATATGTATCCATTTTTCCCATTCAGTATGCGCAATCCATTGCTTAATCTAGTAGATTACAATGTAGTTTTTTGGGGATGTATTTTATGTTTTTTGATTGGCGTTACCATTTCCATCGTAAGAATATTTCACGATAGAAGCCTAAAATTTTGAAGTTAAATCACTGATAAATATCGATCAAAAAAGACCGCTAACGCAGTCTTTTTTATATGAAGATAAATCGATCTAAAAATTAGACAGGATGTTTGTCTTGATGCAAGGCATCATGAATCGCTTCAACCAATTGCTGTGCAATTTCTTGTTTAGATGCTTTTTCTAAATCACGTTTGGGCATGTCATACTGATCTGCAAAAAACACGGTCATGGCATTTTCATCGGATGCAAAGCCAATATCCGAGCGTGATACATCATTACACGCAATCATATCGAGCTTTTTATTGACGAGCTTACCTGCAGCATATTCTTCAACATTACGTGTTTCAGCAGCAAACCCGACCATAAATGGACGCTTTTCCTGTTGAGCAATCGTTGCCACAATATCTGGGTTTTTAACTAAAGAGACAGCAAGTTCATCGCCAGCTTTCTTAATCTTATGTTCTGCCACTTCAGCAACACGATAATCCGCCACTGCTGCCGTCGCGATGAAGACATCACAACCGTCTTTGAGCTGTTGCATACTTAAGTCAAGCATTTGCATCGCAGAAGACACATTTTTGCGTAGTACACCATTTGGCGTATCTAAACTCACAGGCCCTGCAATCAAGGTCACTTGCGCTCCTGCTGAATAACATGCAGCCGCTATCGAGAAACCCATCTTTCCTGTGCTGTGATTGGAAATATAACGGACAGGGTCAATGGCTTCACGCGTGGGTCCAGCCGTAATGGTGACTTTTTTACCTGCCAGCAAACCAAATTTTTCAGCGATTGCACGTTGTGCTTTATGAAAATATTCACGGACTTGCTTGGCTAAGTCTTCCGGTTCTGGCATACGTCCTAAACCAACATCACCACATGCTTGTGAACCTGCTTCAGGTAAAATGACGTGGACACCATCTTCAACCAAGGTATTCAAATTACGCTGTGTGGCTTTGGCTGCCCACATTTGTTGATTCATTGCGGGTGCAACCCAAACAGGCGCTTTGGTTGCTAAATATAAGGTACTGAGTAAATCATCTGCCAAACCACAAGCAAACTTGGCTAAAGTGTCACAGCTTGCTGGCGCAACCAAGACTAAATCTGCCCAACGTGCCAGTTCGATATGCCCCATACCTGCTTCAGCTTCGGTATCCAACAGCTCCGTATGGACAGGATTACCAGAGAGTGCTTGGAACGTTAAAGGCGTAATAAAAGCCTGTGCCCCATGAGTCATGACCACACGGACATTAAAGCCATAATCTTTTAAACGACGAACTAAAATTGCACTTTTATAAGCGGCGATGCCACCAGTGACAGCAAGAATAATATTTTTATTGGAAAATACACTGAGATCGAAACTCACGATCAGGCACCTTTCTATTGCAGTGGCGCTCACAATAGCATTAAATAATTGCGTTCCCAAGTCATCTGACTGGGTTAAATGCAAACTCATCTAAAATAAATCGAATTAAAACAGAGAATAATAATGAGTCAATCCATTAAACAGTGGCCTGAACAAGAACGTCCTAGAGAACGCTTATTACAGCAAGGTGCAGAAAGCCTATCCGATGCAGAGCTACTCGCCATTTTCCTTCGATCAGGTTCACAACAACATTCTGCTGTAGAATTATCTCGTTTACTTTTACAACATTTCGGCAGTTTAAATGCGGTATTTGATGCCACACTGACAGAGGTCAGCAAATTTCATGGCATCGGTAATACCAAATACTCTCAACTGATGGCGGTGAAAGAGCTCGGACGGAGATATTTGAAAAATCACCTTAATCAAGGTGCAGACTTAAGCCGTTCAGATTTGATTAAAGACTATCTTCGCTATGAGCTGTTGGGAGAACAACAAGAAGTCTTTGCTGTGTTGTGTTTAGATGCTCAGCTCAGAAAAATTAATTTTAAAAAACTGTTCTATGGTTCACTGAACTCTTGTTCTATTTCCATGAATCAATTGCTGCGACATGCCCTTCATCATCATGCGACAGCCATTGTGATTGCGCACAATCATCCACATGGAACGGCGCAACCCTCAGTTGAAGACAAACAACTCACTCAAGATATTCAGCATGCTTGTGAACTGTTAGAAATTAAGTTGATTGATCATCTCATTATTGCACCTGAGCAGAATTTTTCCTTTGCGGAGCATCGAATGCTAATGCCATCAAGTTTTTAATTTTTGGTATAAATACTAACAGTGGTCGCTAAATTTGGATTGACAAGTTTGATCGAAGTGTTGAAGATCATAAAAAAATTATAGACCTTATAAATCATGATTGTTCGCGATCAAAACGATACTTTAAAACTTTTATTTTCTTGGCGTGGCACGATTTTACCAAAAGTACTACCGCCATTGGGGCTGGTCATGTTGATTTCCGCAATTGTCGGCGGAATTGAATATATTGACCTGTATCGCTTTCCTGAAATTCCTCTCGTCGGCTTTACATTAATTGGCGTTGTGTTGTCTATCTTTTTAGGCTTTAAGAACACCGCCTGTTATGACCGCTGGTGGGAAGCACGTAAACTTTGGGGCATGCTGATCGCCAATGCTCGTCACTTTGACCGTGATTGTCGTATTCTACCTCAAGGGCGTCGTGAACGCGTGGTACAACACGTGATTGTCTTTGCCAATGTATTACGTGATCGCCTACGTCATCAGACTGTGAGTCCTGATGCACTCCATCAAACCAGTGGATTAAGTCAACAAGCCTTAACGCAACTTTATCAACAAAATAACGCACCACAATACACGCTCAGTTTGATTCAATGGGAACTCATGCTCGCGCTGAAAGAAGGTGAAATTTCAGACATTATCTACACGCAAATGAATGCGCATGTGACTGAACTCAGTTTGGTACAAACAGGCTGTGATCGTATTGCGACCACGCCTTTACCATTTGCCTATTCTGTACTTCTGAACCGTACCGTATATTTTTTCTGTTTCTTATTACCCTTTAGTTTAGGTTCAGTTTTGGGTCTGGCAACGCCTTTATTGGTCGGCATTTTAGCCTATACCTTTTTAGGATTAGATGCTTTAAGTACGGAAATTGAAGAACCATTTGGTACGCAGAGTAATGACTTACCGCTCGATTCAATGGTCCGTACCATTGAAATTGAATTATTGGGTACTTTAGGTAAACCAACGCCACCACCGATTCAAGCCCAGGATCATAACTTGCTTTGATTTACGCACTTCTCACTCCCCCTCTCGACTGGCTCTACTAGACGAGAGGGAAACTAGAGATTAGTTTTCATTAGACTTCTTTCATAACTCATTTTTTGAACACTAAAATTCAAGATGGAAGCTCGCTCTCCTTTCAGGAGAGGGATTAAAGAGAGGTTATTTTATGTTTAAAGTCCCTCATCCTAACCTTCTCCCAGAGGGAGAAGGGACTTTCATTGATCATTAAGATACGAGTCAATGATCATTTTTTGATTTTTGTAAGAACTGTATCTTAAAATGATTAAACAAAACTTTCCCAAATCCCCACTTGCCCTTCTTTAACTTTGGGAATATTGCCCAGTTTGATCCATGGCATATTATCGCCATGAAAATCACTTCCCACAGAGACCTTTAAATTAAACTGCTCAATCATTCGATCCACCATTTGGCGTGTTGATACAGGCTCAATTGCAGGTGGAAGTTCGATTGCATCACCTCCACATTGCGCGAATAATTCAATCAAATAGCGCACATTGGTTGCAGATAAATCATAGCGTGTTGGATGAGCCAAAACTGCATAGCCTTCGCTCTCATGAATCACCTGAATGGTTTCTTTCAAACCTAGGCCATCAAACTTGACATAGGCTTTTTTACCTTCTTTGATGTATTTATCAAAAGCTTGCTGAGGACGACTCACCACACCTTGAGCCACCAATGATTTTGCAATATGAGTTCGAGTGACCCGATCCGCTTGACCGTCCACTTGCGCAATGACATCAGGATAAATATCCATACCGATCAAAGGGATTAAAAGATCACAAATTTGCTTAGAACGTTCAGCGCGAATTCTTTTTTGTTCTTCTAATACCTTAAGCAACGGCGCAGGATTTTGCATGTTTAATGCGACAATATGCACGCCATAACTTTTATGGGTCGAAGGTCTAGACCACTGACTTGATATTTCAACCCCTGAAATAATCTGAATTGGCTGATTTTTTGCAATATTTTCAGCCAGAATTAAGCCATCCATGCTATCGTGGTCAGTCAATGCAAGTGTATGAATGCCTTTTTCCAAAGCAGCATGCACCAGTAACTCTGGTGACAATGTCCCATCAGAAATATTGCTATGTGTGTGTAAATCTACGCCTTGCATCTTTTATACTACCCATTCACCTGAACAGAATAGATACTTTAACATGAAAGCACTTTTAGACTTTGTGCCACTCATAATTTTCTTTTGGTTATATAAAACTGTAGACCCTAAAGATACTGAACATCCATTATTACAACTCATCGGTTCTGCAGGTGGTGTAGATAACAATAATATTCTGGTGGCAACCACGGGACTCATCATTTCCATGTTGGTTGTTTACGGTGCTTTATTCGTTAGACAAAAATTTCATCTGGATAAACAGCAGTGGATTGTGTTGTTTATGACCGTGATTTTTGGTGGCATTACTTTAATGCTCAGCGATGACTTTTATATTCGCCTTAAAGCAGCGATTTTGAATTTTGTCTTTGCGGGTGCATTTATCCTTTCACCGTATATTGGTAAAGATAAAAAGCCACTCATTCAACGTCTATTTGGTCCAATTTTGAATCTGACAGCACAAGGCTGGAAAAAACTCAATTTGGCATGGGCACTGATGTTTGTGGGTATGGCTTCCTTGCATATTTTCTTTGCATTTATCTTTATGGACGGTAAATATTGGGGTGAATTTACAGCTTTTGGTGACATGATTGTGATGTTTTCATTTATCATTATTCAGTTTGTTGTTTTGCGTAAATACTTTAAGTCAACTGAAGAATAAAACGCTTTAATCAAGGCTTAGCTTAAGAATAGAGAAATTAAATGGCTTTATTTGTTGTCACCTGTACCGATCGTGAAGGTACTGTAGAAAAACGTCTAGCTACTCGTCCTGAACATTTGGCTCGACTTGAAAAATTAGATGCGGAAGGGCGTGTCATTGTTGCAGGTGCGATGCCAATCGACCGTCAAAATCCACAAGCGGGTTTTTATGGAAGCACTTTAATTTTGGATTTCGACAGTCGTGAGGAACTTGATGCATGGTTAGCCGATGAACCGTTCTTAAGAGAAGGGATTTACGAAAGTATGGATGTCAAACCTTTCAACAAAGCTCTACCTCGTGGAAACTAACATGCGTGTTTTCACTCAAGCGATCCTGTGTTTTTCCTTATTCAGTTCTACAGCATGGGCTGTTACTGAGACACCTGCTGTCACTACGACCCAGCAAGCAGCTGTTGCACCAGTCACTGAACCTGTAAGGGCGCAGAATGCCAATCCGACAGCAACATCACCGACTGCCCAAACCGCAACGACTGCTCAACCAGCAAAACCGCTGACTGCTGAACAAATTGCCAAACAAAAAGCAACAGCTGAGGCCAATGTTAAAGCGCTCGTCAAAAATCAAGCGACTCGTTTAGAGCAACTTGAAAAAGCCAATTTGGATGCTTTGACACAGAATCAAGAATTACAGCTTAAAAATGATAATTTGGGTGTTCAAGTTCAAGTGTTACAAAGTGAGCGGAGCGCACAAATGTTTTTATACGGCGCGGCAACCATTGCTGTTGGCATTTTTGTGGGTTTCTTAATCGCGAGTTATATTTACACCAAACGTCGTCGTCAGTGGTAATCCGCTGACAATATGCTTTTAAAGGTCAATTGCGTTGTCTAAAGCCATTCAAACTGCTGATCTCGATTGGCAATCTATCGATGGAATTGAAATTCCAGTCTCAAAAATTTTTGGTGATGTTTATTTCTCCAAAGACAATGGTCTACTCGAAACACGCCATGTTTTTATTAATGGTAATGACTTACCCGAACGTTTAGCTGACCTGAAAGGCTTTGAATATTTCTGTGTCGGTGAAACTGGCTTCGGGACAGGTTTAAACATCCTCGCCCTCTGGCAATTGTGGCAAGATGTTCGCCCAGATAATCACAGCCATTTACACGCCATCAGTGTTGAAAAATTTCCGCTGTCCAAAGATGATCTGATTCGTGCTTTAAATGCATGGCCTGAACTTGCACATTTATCTAAACAACTCATTGAGCAATATCCGCTTGCAATTGCAGGCTGTCATCGTCTGTATTTCCCTAATGAGCGTTTTAGCATCGATTTATGGTTAGGTGATGCACACGATGTTTTTCCAAACATGCTGAGGACCTCCCCTGTCAATGCATGGTTTCTCGATGGCTTTGCACCTGCGTGTAATCCTGATATGTGGGAAGAAAATGTGCTCAAGCATATTGTTCGCTTATCTGACATTGGAACCACATTTGCATCCTTTAGTGTGGCTGGATTACTCAAGCGAGGCTTAAAACAACACGGGATCAGCATTTCACGTCCACGCGGTTTTAAACATAAACGTGAAATGTTAAAAGGCATTTGGTTAGGTTCTCGTCATGATCCAGTAATCGAATCCGATCAACGTGCACCTGATATATTAAGCATCGAAGAAGATGCGCAAGATCCTCCACTAAGATGCATTAAACTAAGTGATACATATCAACAGCGCCAGATTGGCATTATTGGCGCAGGAATCGCAGGTTTAAGCTGTGCCTACGCATTTGCACAGCGCGGTCATCAAGTACATATATTCGACCAATCAGCGCCTTTAGCAGGTGCATCGGGTAACCCTCTTGCATTACTAAACCCAAAACTTTGCCCGATCGAGCAAAGTGCTGCACATTTAATGACTTTAAGTTGGCAACATGCCATTCGTCATTATCAAAAATTCAACGCGTTTCAAGCGATTGCTGTTCAACAAGTTGCTCAAAAAAATCCACAAGAATTACTGAGTTTAAAACAACATTATCCTGAACCTGTTTTAACGATTCAAAACGCTACCGATTCTGCGTTAGAAACCACTTTTGACAGTTTGAATTTAAATATTGCAGGTGTGATACAACCCAAAGTATTTGCTGAAGAGGTTTTATCACATCCAAACATTCAATTTAAACAAGCTATCATTACAGGTTTGAATACACTGGATAATGATAGTGTTCAATTGATTTCAGAGACTGAGATTGAGCAACATTTTGATCATGTCATCATCTGTTGCGCACGAGAGTCAAAACAATTCTTTGAAGAATTTCCAGTATTAAAACCCATTCGTGGACAAGTCAGTTGGTTGAATAATTCCAAGCATGTTTTAGATCGAGAACAAGCCTATAGCTATGGTGGTTACTGCATGCAATTGGATGCAGAGCAATTGATTCTAGGTGCATCTTTTCATCCTGATCGTGAAGATACTGAAATCCAAGCTGAAGATCATCAACACAATTTAGATTTACTCGCAGACGTATTTCCAAAATATGCTGAAAAATTAGTCTCGATTGATCAATGGCAAGGTCGTGCTTCTGTTCGCGCACAAAGTCTAGATTACTTCCCTCTGCTTGGGAAAGTTCAAGATCATCGTGAGATCTATACATTTTCAGGATTAGGTTCGAAAGGTTTTTTATATGCGCCACTGTGTAGTGAAGTGCTGGTGGCGGAAGTATTGGATCAGATCTGTCCAATTCCAACAGCTTTATATCAAAAATTGAGTCCAAAGCGTTTTCAAAAAAAAGTGAAAGCGAAAAAGCCTTATTTTAAACCACGTTAATTTTATTGTTTTGTTGGGTATTTTTTTGCTTTGAAGCGTCTTCGAATCGACATTAAATAACATAGCAGTTGAATAAAATTAGTAACAAAAAAGCGCCTTACGGCGCTTCATTTTTTATGAGCCCTGTTCTAAAGGAATGCCTGCATCACGAACTGCACGCGTCCCTCCCATCAGAACCACATAATCTCTTGAGCTATCAAAGCCTTCTAGCTTTTCTGCTGCACGAGGTGCTTTACTTCCACCACCACATAAAATAAATATCGACTGATCCGAGTCCACTTGAGTCAAGCTTTGTTCGGTCAAACTATCAATCGGTTTGTTTACTGCCCCTTTGATATGACCTTCAGCATAAGCTTGTGTATCACGAACATCCCAGATTACTGCATTTTCTGGGAACTCAAATGTTGTAATTTCTATTTTACGGATCATTGCGCACTCCTTTGATGTAAACAACACTTGGCAAATGAAGAAAACATCCCTAGCATCTCAGATATTCTTTCCATTTGTAAAGGTCTAAACTATGCCTTCTTTCGATATTGTTTCAGAATTAGAGATTTTTGAAGTAAATCATGCAGTTCAAAATACTGAAAAGGAAATTGCGACACGGTTCGATTTCCGTGGTCAAGATGTCAAAATTGAACTCAGTGAAAAAAACAAAGAGATTAAGATCTCGACTGAAAGTGATTTCCAATGTGAACAAGTCTACACCATGCTTGAAAATCACTTCTTTAAACGTAAAGTAGATATTCAAGCCCTTGATCCACAAAAAATGACGGCTTCGGGTAAAAACGTGATTCAAATCATCAAACTGAAAGATGGTCTTGACTCTGATACCGCAAAAAAAATTAATAAAGCCATTAAAGAAAGTGGCATCAAAGCGCAATCTTCTATCCAAGGCGATAAGATTCGTATCACTGACAAAAAGCGCGATACATTACAGCAAGTTATGGCGTTTTTAAAAGAACAACAATTCGGTATTCCATTACAATTTAATAACTTTAAGGACTAATTACCCTTAAATACCCATCATAGGAAAGGATTATGGCTCAAGGCAATCGTTTATCTAAACTGGTAAAAACGACCTCTAAATTTCCGCAAGGAATTCGAAGTATGTTGTGGAGTAAAGCTTTTGGTCGAGTCGTTCCTATGGTGGGTTCTGCCAAACTACGCTATCTAGAAGTCACCCACTCCAAGGTCGTGGTTAAAATAGAAAATCATAAAGCCATGCAAAACCATATTGGTCAAGTACATGCCTGTGCGATGGCATTGATTGCAGAAACCGCAACTGGTTTTGTCACAGGGATGAATGTCCCTGACAGTTCAATCGTCCTGATCAAATCGCTAAAAGTGGATTTCAAACGTCCAAGTCAAGGCGCGATGACTGCAACGGCGACACTTACAGAAGAACAGCAAAAACTGATGCAGCAATCTGAAAAAGGTGAAACACTGGTTCAAGTCACTGTGACAGATGAAGCTGGACAAGAACCGATTCAATGCGAAATATTGTGGGCTTGGGTATCCAAAGCTCAACTGAAAAATAAATCATAAAAAGTCAATAAATATAATTAAAACTTACCTTTAGGTAAGTTTTAATTTAACCATATTACAAAAAAACTCACACACTTCTACACTATATCAATAGACCCCAACTCACCCAAGATCATGATTCACTATTTAATATTGATGATTCGATCTGAGGTTAAAAATGAAAAAAATAATTCTTCCGCTCCTTGTTCTTTCATGCGTTGGACATGTTTATGCCCAATCCCCGACCAACTCTTTAGAAAAAAAACACCACATTCAACATATTCAATCTGAACTTGAATTAGCCGAGAAAAATAAAAAAATTGTGACTGATTTTTATCAGGGTGTTTTTATAAAACATCAGGTCAAAGCGTATTCTGATCAATATATTGGTAACCGTTACATTCAACACAACCCACACGTACCCAATGGTAAAGCACCCTTTGTAAATTATTTTACCCAATATTTTAAAGAAAACCCTCAAGCCAAAAACACCATTAAGTCAGTCATTGCCGAAGGTGATCGCGTAATGCTTCATGTCCATTCAACACAGAATGACCAAGATCGTGGCACTGCAATTATTGATATTTTTAGAGTAGAAAATGGAAAAATCGTCGAGCACTGGGATGTCCAACAGGATATTCCTGAACAATCAGCCAATTCAAATACGATGTTCTAGGTATGAGCTGATTCAATTGATTTAAGCATTTAATGCATGCATTAAAAAACCAACATTATCCGAGAATCATGTTGGTTTTTATAAACCTATCTACCGCTTGAAATCACTCAACTTTTAAGTCTTAAGCTGTTTGTGACTCAAGAAAACTTTGCTTAACATCTTCAGGAATTTGACGTTTGCCCCCTTTGACATCCACAGCAACAAAGGTAAAGACCCCTTCTGTCACGCGTTTCGCTTCACGTGAAGTATCATGGCTGTCCCACACTTCAATTTGCATTTGAATAGAAGTGTTTCCTACCTTTAAAATTTTGGTATAGCAAGTAATCACGTCTCCTACTTTAACAGGGACTAAAAAGGTCATTTCATTAATAGAAATCGTTGCACAGCGCCCTTTACTAAAACGCTCAGCGTGAATTGCGCCTGCCAAATCCATTTGTGAAACAATCCACCCCCCAAATACATCACCGCTCCAGTTTGTATCGGCTGGCATTGCGATGGTTTGTAGAGAAAGAATACCTTCTGGTTTTACATGAGATTCAGACACGCGAACTCCAAGTTAAAGTGATGAATGAAATGCTTTTAACTGCTGATCAAGCCATTCTTGTAGCTGATTGGCACGTAGCGCACCGCTTATTCTAGCAATTTCTGTGGTTTTATTCATTAAAACCAAGGTGGGAATACTACGTACATTAAACGCACTACTCAATCGTGGATTGGCTTCTGTATCAATCTTAGCAAAGACCACTTGAGGATTCGTTTTAGCCACTTCAGCAAAATGTGGTGCCATCATTTTGCAAGGTCCACACCACTCCGCCCAGAGATCAACCAAGATGGGTAAATCGCTGTTACTTACAAAGTTACTAAAATTTTGCTCATTCAGGTCAATTGGCTTCAAGGGAATCAGAGATTGATGACATTGACCACATGCAGGTTGTGAACTCAACTTTTCTTCTGGGACACGATTTTTCGCACCACATTCAGGACAGACAATAATCATTCGTTCACTCCAGTATTTGTTCTAAAAAAGATAATTGCGTCGAAATTGCTTTTTCCAACCATGGTGAATGATAAATATCAAAATGAGCTATTTCCCACTCATGATACTGAAAAGTTGATGCCATATTTTTAGCGGCTTCTCGACTGGCTGAAATAGCTGTTTAATGAACACTATTCCTAGATCTTATCAACACTAGCTTTCACTTTTTGAAATATAAGCAGTGAGATGAAATCTAAAATTTCAATAAAGTACTCATATCACTGTATAAGCATATCTATGCGGCCCATTTCATGCATATTTTTTATGTATTTTCTTTAATTTTATAAACAGTATATCAACCTCAATATATGCTTGATGCTATGATATTCACAATAATCTTTTATGTACTTTGGGAGTGACAAGATGAGTGAAAATGTCGGCTTTGCAGGTCAAATCAGCCCTGAACAACTATCTCAAGTTGTCGAAAAAGGATTCAAATCTGTTATTAACAATCGTCCAGATATGGAAGGTGGTCCTTCTCAACCGACCAGTGCTCAAATTGAAGAAGCAGCACGTGAAAATAATTTAGATTATGTTTTCCAGCCTGTTGTCGCTGGTCAAATTACTGAATTCGACGTCCGTACATTCGCAAATCACTATAATGAATTACCCAAACCAGTATTAATGTTTTGTCGTACAGGCAATCGCTCAAACAATTTATATCAACTTGCAAAACAAATGGACTTGCTTGATGACTAAGCGGGTTTTTCAAGTCATTTTATTGAGCTTAATCTGTACGATTCCCCCTGTTACATTTGCGAATGAAAGTGCTTTAAGCCAAGCTCTGAATGAAAATGTGAGCGTTACAGGACAAATGACTACTGAGAAATTTCAAAAGTTGCTCAAGCAAGGTTTTAAATCTGTCATCGTTAACCGACCTGATCAAGAAGTTGGCAACATGACATCCGCTTCGGAGTTAAGAAATCTTGCTGAACAGTCCAAGCTCAGCTTGATTTATCAGCCTGTCCTAAGCGGTCGAATTTCTCAGCAAGATGTTCATGAATTTGCAAAGTATTACAATAGCTTACCAAAACCTATACTTTTGGTATGCAAATCAGGAAGTCGTTCTAAGGTATTATTTAATCGAGCTCAATCTTTAGGTTTGATTAATGAATAAAATCTTACTCATCATTCTATGTACATTTTTATTGGCGAGCTGTAGTTCCATGAATGTTCGACCTACAGTAGGTGTATCGGTTGGTAGTGCGTTATAACCCTATAAGAATTAAATAAAGATGAATAATGGCGCTATATGCGCCATTATTATTGTGATATCTTTACAGAAATCTAACAAACTATATAAGTAAAATTTGAGGGGATTATGAAGTACATATCAAGTGTTTTAACTTTATCATTAGTTAGCTTGTTGTCAGCATGCGGTGGTGGGGATAGTAATTATTCTGTCCATACGTCAGATATTGGTTTTAGTGATGAATCTAATTCCAATAATCAAAATAATACGAATCAAGATAAAGAAACACAGGATAAAGCTTTTTTTGAAAAGCATATCAATCAAGAAGGAAGTATCTTATTTGGTTTACTTGACAGAAATGATCCTGCTACCCCTAAAGGCTTTATTGACCACGGTCTAGATACATTTGGGAATGGTGTACTTAATCTGGCAATTAAAGTTCATCAAGAGTTCTCTCCAACCTCTCATCTTTTCACTTACTATAAAGATTGTCATCCGAATAAAGAAGAAACACCAGATAATCAGCCATCTGGCTCAGAACCGATAGCATCTTTACCTGAACAAGAACTTCCGACTTTAGGTTGTTATGTTATTACAGGAAATAACATTAAGACATTATTAGGATCTGAATATAATGATTGGTCATTTGTAGTTACTAAAGATGATCTTAAAAATTTACAGCCTCAAGAAATGTTAAGTTCTTATATTGGGCAGACCTCTGTCATTATTTATGAAAATCAGAATTTGGATAAAAACTATAATAATATTTTAGTTACTGGTAAATTCAGCTATCCATACATGCAATCTTGGGGCTTAACGCAGAATAAACAAATTCGTTTTGTATCTATTCCAGATTCTGATGGAACCAATGGTGGTTTCAATATCTATAATGATCCTACCTCTTTAGAAGGTAAATTTTACGTCATTCAAGCTGATTCAAGTTACTCAGTCTTAACAAACGACAATCCCAATACTCCTAACATTGAACCCGTTACTCTAACAGTTCACTCTGCACCTGGTGATGCGATATCAAGCTTTAGAATCAAGACTGATGGGTCGCAAATTCTTTCTTTACCAAATGTCTCTGCAATTTCGGGACAACGTTTAGAAAATGAAAGCCCTTCAAAAAATAGTAAAAGCATTAATGGCAGTATTTATATAGAAGGTATAAATGTTTTTAACTTCCTTCAATCAACTTCTGGATCTACTATTAAGTACAATCACAAATTGAATTTAACTGTCGATGAAAAAACTGTCGAAGATACCGTAAGTGGTACTATAGCTATTAAATAGTTTTAATAAACCAAAGCCCTCTAGATTGAGGGCTTTTTTTATGTCAAATTGAAGAAAATATTCACATTAGAACATTATGTACGACATTATTATTATTGGTGCGGGTACAGCAGGTATAGCCGCTTATAAAGAAGCCATTAAACATACTCAAAACATCCTAATCATCAATGATGGCCCCTGGGATACCACCTGTGCACGTGTCGGATGTATGCCAAGCAAGGTCTTGATTGCTGCTGCAAATCGAATGCATGATATTAACAGTGCTCATCTTGTCGGACTTTCTGTGCACTCTACGATAGACACATCTGCAATCATGAGCCATGTACGTCAATTAAGAGATCGCTTCACCAAAGCGATGCTTAAAGATGTCGATTCATGGGATGTAAAACACAAAATTTCTGGCAAAGCATCATTTGTTAATTCAAATACTATCCAAGTCAATCAGGAGACTTATCAAGCTAAAAGTTTTATTCTTGCCGTTGGTTCAACACCCAATATTAATCAAGAATGGAAAGATGAACTTGGTGATTTACTCATCACTTCTGATCAAGTCTTTGAACTTGAAATGCTGCCTAAACGACTCGCTGTGCTTGGAAGTGGTGTCATCGCGATAGAACTTGCTCAAGCAATGCAACGTCTTGGTGTTGCAACAACAGTGTTTGCTCGAAGTAAAAAAGTTGGATCGCTCTCCAGTCCTGACTTACAAACGCTTGCCCAAGAACTAATCAGCGAAGAATTGGATATTAAATACAAAATTCTTCCTGATCAGCTCAAACGGGTAGGACAAAAAGTTGTGGTTCATTTTAATGAACATGACGAAGCTAAACAGATTGAAGTGGATTATGTACTGAACGCAACAGGTAGAACTTCATTGCTAGGTACTTTAGATTTAGACAAAATAGATGCTCTGTTTACTGATTTAAAAAATTTACCAGTAAATCCAATATCGAAACAACTTGGCAATTTTCCGATTTTTGTCACTGGTGATGCTTATAGCACAACGCCTATCCAGCATGAAGCAGCACATGAAGGACGAAAAGCTATTCATAATTGTTTGAATTTCCCAAAAATTGCTCCAATCAAAACATTAGTCCCACTAGGTATTATGTTTAGCTCACCAGAAATGGCCGGCGTTGGTAAGACTCATCAATGGCTCACAGAACATAACATCAAATTTACCATTGGCTTTGCATCTTATGAAAAGCAAGGACGAGCGATCGTCAATGGTAAAAATAAAGGTGCAATTGAAGTCTATGTAGATTCTCAAAGCAAAAAACTATTAGGTGCAGAGCTTTTAGTCATAGGTGCTGAGCATCTAGCACATCTATTGGCTTGGGTGATCGCTCAAGAACTTACGATAGACGAAATTTTAGATAATCCTTTTTACCATCCAACCATTGAAGAAGGTTTAAGAACAGCACTTAAACATGCGCGTCGACAATTGGCAAAATGAATATATCAAGCTCGCTCCTTTAAAACGCTTGCTAAACGTTTCGTATGAGCAATAACACGTTCGAGCCAACGCTGTGCTGCCAAAATTTCTACATTTTTGGCAGCTGAAAGTTGTTGTTTTTGAGCAGTCAATATTATTTCGCCACGATAATCTTCTCGATTATCATCAGACCACTGTTTTAAATCCGATAACTCGTGGTAAAAATTTTGAATGTTTGAAAGATCATTCTCTTTGAAAAGCTGAATACTATAGCGATCCAATATTGCAATATAATCCAATGCCAATTGATAGATTTTAGGGTGATTTTGAAGAATTATTGCGCTGTTTAACTGCTCTAAATCACTGCGGAATACGCGTACATAGACAACTAAGCGTGAAAGATATATCAGTTTTTTATGATCATGTTCAGACTCAGGTAGAACGATATTATCTAAATATCTATTTAATTCATTCAAAAGATCATCAAATTCAATTAGCTTTTGCTTAGTGACTAATTCTTTATATTCTATAGCTTTTTTTATAGACTCTAGCTGAATATACAAATATTGATAGATCACCTGTTGTGCATTTTGTATTGCAATAGCAGGAATAGCCAGACTCACTTGATCCAATTGATGCACTAATGTCATCTGTCGTTCTGGAATGATTTTGATTAATAGTAATTCGAATTGTTTCAAAACTGGAATAAAGAAAAATGCACCTAAAATACTGAATACGGTATGAAAGCTCGCTACGATAAGTACATCATCTAAATCGCTAAACCACAAACAATGACGTTCTAGATACTCAAAGACAGGGATCAGAAAACTAAAGGCCAATACAGCACTAACCAAATTAAAGATCACATGCACGGCCGCAGTACGTTGTGCAGCAATACTTGAACCTATTGCTGCTAGTATTGCAGTTGCAACAGTACCAATATTTTGTCCAATAACCAATAATAATGCTTGTTCAAGCTGAATAGTATCGCTTGCTAAAGCTGCTAATGTGACAGTGATTGCTGCACTTGATGACTGTAGTAACACTGTCATGGCAAGTCCAATAACAATTAACAGTATCTTGGAGAGAAAATCTTTGGTGGTAAAAATAGATAAATCTACTTTACCTGCTATGTCTGACATGGCCAGTTGTAATTGATCTATACCAAAGAAAATTAACCCAAATCCTGCAAGACATAATCCGATTAAAGCAATTCGTCCGCGTGTTAATAGTTTTAAAATTGCACCGATAGCAATTAAGGGTAAAGCAAAATTTGTAATTGAAAACTTAACGCCTAATAAAGCGACTAACCAACCTGTACTGGTCGTACCAATATTAGCTCCAATGATTACCCCCATAGACTGATTAAATGTAAGTACTCCTGCACTTACGAATCCGATAGTCGCTAAAGTAGTCGCTGTTGAAGATTGTAGAATTAAAGTGAATCCAATCCCTGAAAATAAGGCCTTATAAACGGATCCCGTAAAACGCACTAACCAAAGGCGTAAAGTTTCACCTGCCAAATCTTTAATACTGTCAGTTAACAGACTCATTCCCAGCAAAAAAAGCCCAATACCACCTGCAAGCTGTACTAGCACGCCAACCACTTAGTACCTATTTATTAGGTTAAATTTCATTAATTTAAGCATATTTCCTTTATTTTTATAAGGATTATTTTTTTTGATGATTTAAGACACTTCTTCAGCACCTTTCAGCTCTGAGTGTTACTTCACGTAATTTTTAGAATACTTTAAACATAAAAAAACACCCCCTTCGTTTGAAGGGGGTGTTTTAAGAATAATGAGCTGGCGATGACTTACTCTCACATGGGTAACCCCACACTACCATCAGCGCAAAGAGGTTTCACTTCTGAGTTCGGGAAGGGATCAGGTGGTTCACTCTTGCTATTGTCGCCAGCACAACTGTTGTGACTTTGCTTGGGTCTTATTCACATCGTTTGATGTATGCCGTTGCTTGGTCAAAGAAGTTATTAACAGATATATCTGAGTTGAATATTGTGATACTAACGGCTTACTGAATCAAGCTATTTTGATGTATATCGAATCAATTGAGCTTTTATACAACAACTGTTTGGGTGTTGTATAGTCAAGCCTCACGAGTAATTAGTATTGGTCAGCTTCACATATCACTATGCTTCCACATCCAACCTATCAACGTTGTAGTCTTCAACGGCTCTTTAGAGGACATAAAGTCCTTGGGAAATCTTATCTTGAGGTAGGCTTCCCGCTTAGATGCTTTCAGCGGTTATCCCTTCCGAACATAGCTACCCGGCGATGCGACTGGCGTCACAACCGGTACACCAGAGGTTCGTCCACTCTGGTCCTCTCGTACTAGGAGCAGATCCTCTCAAATTTCCAACGCCCACGGTAGATAGGGACCGAACTGTCTCACGACGTTCTAAACCCAGCTCGCGTACCTCTTTAAATGGCGAACAGCCATACCCTTGGGACCTGCTTCAGCCCCAGGATGAGATGAGCCGACATCGAGGTGCCAAACACCGCCGTCGATATGAACTCTTGGGCGGTATCAGCCTGTTATCCCCAGAGTACCTTTTATCCGTTGAGCGATGGCCCTTCCATACAGAACCACCGGATCACTAAGACCTACTTTCGTACCTGCTCGACTTGTGGGTCTCGCAGTTAAGCGCGCTTTTGCCTTTATACTCTACGCGTGATTTCCGACCACGCTGAGCGCACCTTCGTACTCCTCCGTTACTCTTTAGGAGGAGACCGCCCCAGTCAAACTACCCACCAGACATGGTCCTCGCTCCAGATCATGGAGCAGAGTTAGAACCTCAATATTACCAGGGTGGTATTTCAAGATTGGCTCCACTCGAACTAGCGTCCGAGTTTCAAAGCCTCCCACCTATCCTACACAAGTAAGATCAAAGTTCAATGTCAAGCTGCAGTAAAGGTTCACGGGGTCTTTCCGTCTAGCCGCGGGTACACCGCATCTTCACGGCGAATTCGATTTCACTGAGTCTCTGCTGGAGACAGCGCCCCCATCATTATGCCATTCGTGCAGGTCGGAACTTACCCGACAAGGAATTTCGCTACCTTAGGACCGTTATAGTTACGGCCGCCGTTTACTGGGGCTTCGATCAAGAGCTTCGCTTACGCTAACCCCATCAATTAACCTTCCAGCACCGGGCAGGCATCACACCCTATACGTCCACTTTCGTGTTTGCAGAGTGCTATGTTTTTAATAAACAGTTGCAGGGGCCTGGTTTCTGTGGCTGCTCGCCGCTCAAACCGCAAGGGTTATCACCGCCAGCAGCGTACCTTCTCCCGAAGTTACGGTACCATTTTGCCTAGTTCCTTCAGCAGAGTTCTCTCAAGCGCTTTGGTCTACTCGACCTGACCACCTGTGTCGGTTTCGGGTACGATTCCTGTGTAACTGAAGCTTAGAGACTTTTCCTGGAAGTATGGTATCAGCCACTTCACTGCACAAGTGCAGCTTGCTATCAGTTCTCAGCATAGAGTACCCCGGATTTGCCTAAGATACATGCCTACAACCTTTCACCTGGACAACCAACGCCAGGCTGACTTAACCTTCTCCGTCCTCTCATCGCATTACACAGAAGTATTGGAATATTAACCAATTTCCCATCGACTACGCCTTTCGGCCTCGCCTTAGGGGTCGACTCACCCAGCCCCGATTAACGTTGGACTGGAACCCTTGGTCTTTCAGCGTGCGAGTTTTTCACTCGCATTGTCGTTACTCACGTCAGCATTCGCACTTCTGATACCTCCAGCAGACTTCTCAATCCACCTTCATCGGCTTACAGAACGCTCCCCTACCACTTGCAATAAATTGCAAATCCGCAGCTTCGGCACATAGTTTTAGCCCCGTTACATCTTCCGCGCAGGCCGACTCGACTAGTGAGCTATTACGCTTTCTTTAAAGGGTGGCTGCTTCTAAGCCAACCTCCTAGCTGTCTATGCCTTCCCACATCGTTTCCCACTTAACTATGATTTTGGGGCCTTAGCTGGCGGTCTGGATTGTTTTCCTCTTGACTACGGACGTTAGCACCCGCAGTCTGTCTCCCGGATAGTACTCATTGGTATTCGGAGTTTGCATCGGTTTGGTAAGTCGGGATGACCCCCTAGCCGAAACAGTGCTCTACCCCCAATGGTATTCGTCCGAGGCGCTACCTAAATAGCTTTCGGGGAGAACCAGCTATCACCAGGCTTGATTAGCCTTTCACCCCTATCCACAAGTCATCCCCTGGCTTTTCAACGACAGTGGGTTCGGTCCTCCAGTTAGTGTTACCCAACCTTCAACCTGCTCATGGATAGATCGCCTGGTTTCGGGTCTACACCCAGCAACTAAACGCCCTATTAAGACTCGATTTCTCTACGGCTCCCCTATTCGGTTAACCTTGCTACTGAATGTAAGTCGCTGACCCATTATACAAAAGGTACGCAGTCACCGGACACAATGCCGGCTCCCACTGCTTGTATGCATGCGGTTTCAGGATCTATTTCACTCCCCTCACAGGGGTTCTTTTCGCCTTTCCCTCACGGTACTGGTTCACTATCGGTCAGTCAGGAGTATTTAGCCTTGGAGGATGGTCCCCCCATATTCAGACAAGGTTTCACGTGCCCCGCCCTACTCGACATCATCATATCAGCCCTTTCGTGTACAGGACTATCACCCACTACGGTTGCACTTCCCAGAGCATTCCACTAGAACTGATATGACTTAATGGGCTTTTCCCCGTTCGCTCGCCGCTACTAAGGGAATCTCAATTGATTTCTTTTCCTAAGGGTACTGAGATGTTTCACTTCCCCTCGTTCGCCTTGCAACACTATGTATTCATGTTGCAATACCTACCTTATGGTAAGTGGGTTTCCCCATTCAGAAATCTCCGGATCACAGGATATTTGCCGCCTCCCCGGAGCTTATCGCAGGCTATTACGTCTTTCATCGCCTCTGACTGCCAAGGCATCCACCACATGCACTTAATTACTTGACTATACAACCCCAAACAGTCG
>NZ_JCAKMY010000037.1:0-29756 GCF_059515845.1 Acinetobacter sp. CY79 | reverse complement strand
CCAGAACGGATCATATAATCAAAAGCAGACAGAGACGCTTTTGCACCTTCACCCGTTGCAATGATAATTTGCTTGTAAGGAACAGTGGTACAGTCACCCGCAGCAAACACACCCTTCACATTGGTTTCGTTGCGCTCGTTAATGATGATCTCACCACGATTGCTTAACTCAACCTTCGAGTCTTTTAAGAAATCCGTGTTTGGCAACAAACCAATTTGAACGAAGATCCCGGCAAGCTCTACAGTGTGTTCAACATCTGTGGTACGGTCTTTGTATTTCAATGCTGTCACTTGTTTGCCATCACCGACCACTTCTGTTGATAAGGCATTTTTGATCACAGTAGTGTTTGGTAAGCTGTTTAACTTGTCTTGAAGCACTTGATCCGCACGTAGCTTGGTATCAAACTCAACCAAGGTCACATGCTCCACAATACCTGCAAGGTCAATTGCCGCTTCTACACCAGAGTTGCCCCCACCAATCACCGCAACACGTTTACCTTTGAACAATGGACCATCACAGTGTGGGCAGTACGCTACACCACGAGTACGGTATTCAGCTTCACCCGGTACATTCATCTCTCTCCAACGCGCACCTGTAGACAGGATCACGGTTTTCGATTCAAGTTTTGCACCATTTTCTAAAGTCACTTCAACATTGCCGTACGTGGTTTGATCTGCACCCACAATCGATTTCACTCGTTGTAAGTTCATAATGTCCACACCGTACTCACGGACGTGTGCTTCCATTTCAGCAGCAAACTTCGGACCTTGGGTTTTTTGAACTGACGTGAAGTTCTCAATGTCCATGGTATCCATGACCTGACCGCCCATGCGCTCAGCCACGATCCCAGTACGAATACCTTTACGCGCCGCATAGATGGCTGCGGTATTGCCCGCAGGACCACCACCAATGACGAGTACATCGAAGGCGTCTTTGGCATTTAACTTCTCAGCATCTTTGGTAGCAGAGTTCGTATCTAACTTGGCAATGATTTCTTCCAAAGTCATACGCCCTTGACCGATGTGTGCGCCATCTTGGAACAACATTGGAACGGCCATGATTTTGCGTTCTTCGACTTCGTCTTGGAAGAAAGCACCATCAATCATGGTTGCTGTTGTACCTGGGTTATTGATCGCGATTAAGTTCAAGGCTTGAACCACGTCAGGACAGTTATGGCAGCTGAGTGATACAAACACATCAAAGTTTGATTTAATGCCTAAGTCTTTAATTTGAGCCAACACTTCATCAGAAACTTTTGGGGCATAACCAGACACTTGTAGCAATGCCAAGATCAAAGAGGTGAATTCATGACCCATTGGAAGACCTGCAAAGAATACACGTGGCTCTTCACCTGCTTTTGCAATCCCAAAACTTGGTGCACGGCTGTTTTTACCGTCGAAACGTGCAGTGACTTGATCAGACAATGCTGCGACCTCTTCAACCAGTTCTTTAATTTGGTTGGATTTATCTGTGCCATTTAAGGTTGCCACGATTTCAATTGGGCTTTCAAGGCGTTCAAGAAGTGTTTTGAGTTGTGCTGAAGTATTTTGATCTAACATTGCTAACGTCTCCAAAGGAGTAAATGTTTATTTGATAAATGAATCATAGCCAAATCTTATAAACAGGTAAAACAGTTTGTTTTTATACAAACAATCGGTTTTTTGAATTCTATAATTATTGAGAATATTGGTTATACTTAAACCTAATAAATAACAATAAATCTAGCCATAATGAAAACAGTAAAATTTGATGCTAATCGTATTTTTAGAGAACCAGATCATTTTCTCCTCGCACCTCAACATTTACGTGAAAATAAAGAGTTTATCAAAAAGTGTTCAAATGAAAGTGGTGGAGACTTTTTCGTTTATGTGGAAGATAAGTTTAAACAAGATGAAGATTTTGTATTCGAAAACTCTTCTCTACATTCAAGCCCTTTATACTTAAAAGAATATAAAGGCTATACCTTTTGCAAATGCCTTTGGGGGAGAGCAAATTATTTCAGTATTCACAGGAAATATCGCTATTTCGATAAAGACATTGCCTTAGCAATTGCTTATGAAGGACGTAATCTTGATCAATATTCTCCAGAATTTGCTTTTAATAAAACAAGTGCTTTCCATTATGCTCGTTATTTTTCAAATAATTATGAAAACTTAAAACCAAAATTTCAGAACAATATTTATTTAGCAATGGCGGCATTGACTGATGATTGCGCTATTGATATCACCCAATATAAAAAAATCATCAAAAGCCGTTTATTTTGTCAAATGTACCTCATTTATGATGCCGAAAATATTTCAAAGATTCCAAAAAAGTTCCAGATGGAAGCCAAATTTGTTCAGCACGTATTGGCACATAATCCAGATTTTTACCCCTACATAAATACTCAATTTAAAGCTCAAGAAAAATACCTCACAATTGCACTCAATGCTCAGCGTCCAAAAATCTATGAATCCAATCACTCCAAATATGGCATTACACCACGTCGATCTACTCAGCCCGGAGATTTAATACTATCCGCTCCAGAGAAGTTTCAAACTACAAAAAATCTTTATCGTGCTGCGATGCTAGGTTTGTCTAATTTAAATGGCTATAAAGGGAAAATGAGTCTGGAAATTGCTCGAAAATTAGTTGAGCTTAATCCGAGGAATTTTCATGCCTTAAGCGATATTTATAAACGTCATGATCTGATTATTCGGACAACAATCCGAAAATATCCTGAAATTATTGTAGATATTGATCCAAAACACTCCAATTATAAAGCCTATGCAAAAATAGCCTTGCAAGTAGATGGTAGCTTACTCAGGTACATAAATGAAAATACATGGACAGATGCACTTATTTGCATTGCGCTGAAAAGTTCAGGATATAGTTTTAATTATTTAAACGATCAATTAAAAGATAATGAGAAATTTATAAAAATTGCGTTAAAGCAATCGGGCGAAATATTTAAAGAAATTCCATTAAGACATCAATCTAACCATGAAATCATTGGGTTAGCATTAAAAAATAAACCTGCAGTGTATGAATATTTACCCACTGCATTTAAAAATGACATCGAAATATGTGAATATGTATATACAAAACTTCCACGTATGATGGAATTTATGCCAAGAATATGTTTGACAAATAAATTAAAAATTGAAGAAGCATTAGAAAAAGATGGCCTAGCGTGGCCGTTTCTACCTTATAAGTTGAAACAAGATCATGGTTTAATGAATGTAGCCGAATCTCAAAATCCTTTGATTTTAGCTAAAATTCTTAATGAAAAAGAAGAAAAATTTCCGTTGGAATATATTAAATGGAGAAATCAAAATCATGACCTATACGCTGAACTTCCCCATGTTTTTCGTAATGATCCTGAGTTGTCTTTAGATGCAATCAAACTCAATATTGATAATATATATTTCCTACCTGTTGCATTGATGAAAAATGATGAATTTATGCAAAAGGTGTATAAAATTTTTCGTAAAGAATGTAAAAGACAGTGGAAGTTATTTAAGAACAATTGTGATCAACTCATTGCATAGTCGAATACACAAATAAGCATTGAATGTACCTTTTATAATAAGTTTAACAATATCTTGTTTATGTAAAACAGATTGAGAAATTTTACAATTCAATTCGAGCATCAAAAACAAAGATTTAGAAAGTGCGCTGACTCAAGCCTCTAAGTTTGCTTAACTATCCTTATACTTATGAAACAACTTTTAACTTTGCTATACTTAAAAATTAATCAATAACAATATAACTCATTCAAATGACTACCGAAAAATTCAAAATTCACCAACTGCTTAATGATCCGAGCCATTTCCTTTTAGCACCTAAGCACTTGCGCGAAAGTAAGGCTTTCATTGAGAAATGCTGTAATGAAGAGTTTGGAGATATTTTTATTTATGTCGACGAAAAATTCAAAAAAGATGAAGAGTTTGTATTTAAGAATGCTTCATTACGTGCGAGTCCCTCCTATTTAAAATTTATTAAAGGTTATGTTTTTTGTCATTGTATTCGAAGTTATGTCGATTATTTTGACATAACTCGACCTTTCCGCTACCACGATAAAGATATCGCATATGCAGTTGCGTATCGTGGAGGGACATTAGAATATCTTTCAGGGAGATATGCATTTAATAACATCACTTGTTTTTTCTTTAATAGCGATGATTCTTATAATTATTTTGAACTCACCCAAAAGCAGCAAAACAATCCTTATCTAGCCATGGCAGCAATTACTAAAGCTTATGATATTGATGTTAGTAATAAGCTAATGAATGACCGTAGATTTTGCCAAATGTACGTGATTTATAAAGCAGAGAAATTTGAAGTCATTGCTAAAAAATTTCGATCAGATGCCAAATTTGTTCAGCATGTATTGGCACGCAATCCAGATCTTTACCCATACCTAGATATCAAATTTAAAAATAAGAAAAAATATCTGAAAATAGCCTTGAATGCACAGCGACCTGATATCTATCATTTTAATCATTCTAAGTATGGCATTTGGGTGCATAGAACGACGACACCTGGAGATGTGCTGATGGCAGCTCCAGAAAAATTTCATAGCCTTCCCAATTTATATCTTGCAGCTTCACTAGGACTATCAACCTTGGAGGGCTATACAGGCCCGATGAGCGCTGAAATTGCACGCAAATTGGTTGAACTTCATCCAATCAATTACAATGCATTGGATGACAGTTTTAAAAATAATGACCTGATTATTAGAACCACTCTAAGAAAATATCCTCGAATGATTCAAAAAATTAATCCAACGCATCAGCATTATCTTGCCTATCTCAAAATAGCACTACAATTGGATGGTGGTTTGATTGAATGTGTTCCAAAAGAATTATGGACAGATAAATTGATCTGTACCGCACTCAAAAGTGCTGGCTACGCTTACAGTTCTTTTAGTAATGAATTAAAGAACAATGAAAAATGGATCAAAATTGCATTAAAGCAAGCTGGGGAAATGTATACAAACATTCCATTGGCCTATAAATCGAATCGTGAAATGATTTGGTTAGCATTAAGAAATAAACCCGCCATTTATGAACATTTACCGACCGAATTTAAAAATGACATCGAAATATGTGAATATGTATACGCAAAGCTTCCACGCATGATGGAATTTATGCCTAAACGAAATTTAGTTAACAGGGAATTATTGTTACAGGCATTGATGAAAGATGGTTTGGCTTGGGTGTATTTACCGCATCATTTAAAACGTGATTTAAGTTTAAAAAAACAAATATTTGAACAATGCGATATGACCGCGTCTGCTTTAGTGCCTAAATTATCAAATGAACTTGATCAACCTGATTACTTTGAAAGCCAATCTGAAAAAAAGAACTTTTACTATAAATTGTCTTTAAAAGATCGAGCCGACCCAGATTTGGCATTGATTTCTATTCAAGTTGATATAGACAATATTTACTTTTTACCTGTTTCACTGATGAAGAATGACGAATTTATGGAAAAGGTATATAAAATTTTCCGTAAAGAATGTAAAAGACAATGGAAAATATTCAAACACAATTGTAATCAATTGATTTCTTAAGAATTTCATAAATAATGAATATCTATAAATTAGATGAGTAAATGATCTAAACCAAATTATTCAATCGTTAAATTTGTAGAACACTCTATTGCAAAACTGAGCCTATTACTTGAATGCTAAAAAATCTAAAGTAGATCTCAATTAAATCATAGTGATTTCTTAGATGCAAAAAAAGCAATTTTAATGACAGAGTATTACTCAATCAGTTTTTTAAAAATCCATAAAGTTTCTACACCCGGATTAAAGGGCAATTATTCACAATCTAATCGCTACTGCATACCATAAAAGTAAGCTCATAAAATTATTGTTAAAGTTATCATTAGGTCTGAGATGATTTGAATAGGAATGTGAACTGATAACTTACAATTATCTCTCAATCTTTTAAGAAAAAATTCATAAATCTCAGATGTAATCTTCAAAGCTTCTAATTTGTCAAATCATATACCCGATACGAACTAAACACTCGACTCTTCAATCAATATCCTCCGTTACACAACAAAAAGAGTAAGCACATGAAAATTGAATTTGTTTTTGATATTGTTTATCCCATGAGTTATGTCGCATTCCAAAAATTAAAGAAAAACTGGAATGAACAAACTGCTTCGCGCATTGAACTTCTACCTATTCAAGCTGTTCCTGAGATTCCTGAACAAGGGTTAAATGTGCTTGAATACCTTACTGAAAAATATGGCTCAACTGTAGCACAAAGAAAACTGGAAATGACCAAATTTGAGGCTTATAGCGAAGACATTGAAGTGAATATTGAGCATATGAAACGTATGCCTAATAGTCGTTTAGCTCATCAAGCGATTTTGGCTTTGGAAAATACCTTAGATAAGTTTGCGCTGACTCAAGCACTTTTTCATGCCATATTTGCACACGGTAAAGATATTTCCGATGCTGATGTTTTGAAAAATATAATCGAAGGCATTGGTTTAGACGGCAATCATGTTCTACGTTCAATACAACATAAAGAAATCGCAGATCATCAACGTGATATCACCCAGTATGTTCAAAACTTAGGAAAACATCCGATACCCTATTTTATTGTCAACGGTGAAATCTCTGATGAAAGCTTTTCAACTCAGCAGATTAAAGATTTATTACGCCAAGCCAGCTAAGTCAAAAATAAAAATAAATCATCTCATTATAAAAAAATCCCGAATCAGCTTCGGGATTTTTTTATAATATCTGAATATTCTGTTTTTTAAATACCGTCAATCAGCTCTCAATCTGATATTGAATACGATTGATTCGACCTTTTAAACGTTGAGATATCGAATAAAAGATTAAGCTGAATAAAAATAACAATGCAGACAGAGCAATTAACGAAATATTTGCGAGTAGAGAAAGTTGATTTGCTTTTAACACTTTCGGTTCAATACTTTTCGCCAAAGGTGTCATCGCTTGACCATAAACTTGCTTCTGCATCGTCCAAATCACTTCAGGTTTAAAACCATACTCAATAAAGTTATGTTGTGTTCTTTCAGCCTGCGCCAGTTGTGCCACATAAGAAGTAGCAACATCCTTATCGATTGGCTTATGCAACAATGCGACCTGCCCTAATACATATGCTTTGACCGTATTATTGCTATTATCCTCATTCATAATTTGTGCAATTTCACTTTCTTGAATATGTTGTTTGTAATAAGTCAATTCATATTGATCTTGTTCATCATCATCACTCATATCATATTGAATATAAGTCAAAGCAGACCAAATCAGAATGATAGAAATCAGCCAAGCAACAAATTTAAGTATGAAAGACTGAAATCTGATTGCAAAAAACTTAAACTTTTTCAAAAAATGAATGACTACAAATGCACCGATCATCGAACAAAAAATTTTCAAGATGAACCAACCCATCCAACCCAATAAATTAAATAAATAATCCGGTTGATTGTGGTATTGAGAAATAATGCCCTGAATCGAATACGGAACATGCAATTGTTCAACGCTTTGAGTCATTCCAAAAAAACTATAGACAACATCCTGCTGAATAAAAATCGCAACAAAACTGACTAGAAACAAACTACCGGTCAACACACTCATTAGACTCAGCTTGTTTTGACGCTTTTGTAATACGTTTAAACCTGTTGCGATCTGTTCGGATTTAACAGGATGATCTTCTACAGTTTTCAATCAAATGACCTCGACGATATGACCTATGAATGTGTTTGGTTATTACTGGAGTCAATAACCAATTGCTGCAAATTGGTTTGTAATGCACGAATCCGTGTAGATGCCTCCTCACGCTTCTGCATACCCTCTTTCTGAATCTGAATCACATCATTTACGGTATTAATGAGGGTATTCTGTACATGTTCAAGGGTTTCAATATCAATCACTGAACGCTGATTGGCTTTCGCAGTATCAACAGAGTTCTGATGCAGTAAATCTGCATTACGCTTCAACAAATCATTGGTCGCATCATCAATGCTATTTGCCAATTGCACACTATTCTTTTGCTCATTCAACGAAATGGCTAAACTGATCTGGTTTTTCCACGCAGGCAAGGTAATATTTTTAATTGCGTAAAATTTATCGACCAACATCATATTATTCGACTGAATAATACGAATCATCGGCAAGGTTTGCATTGCAGACTGCTGTAATACCTGCAAATCACTGACGCGTTTTTCAAGATTATTGGCGAGATGATTCAGATCATACACACGCTGATTGGTTTGCTGATCTTGCTCCTGTGCCGAAAGTGTCGAAATTTCTTGTTGGATTTCCTGTTGTTTAAGACGCCCTGCTGCGATATAGACACCTAATTGCTTATATTCATCTTGCACGCCTTCGAACATTTTATCCAAAGTACCCACACGTGCCTTCAAACCATTTTGCGACGTTTCTATTTCTTTCACCAAAGCATCAATTTGCTCTTTCGTGGTATTAAAATGCTGATCAAAGTTTTGCTTCGCACCTCTAAACTTACTTAAAATTCCACCCAAAAAACCACTACTTTTCGGTTTATTTAAAATACTTGACGTATTCAGTTGCTGTGCCACATTCACGACTTCATTGAGCTTTTGACCCGTTACATCGAGGTCTTTATTTTTGACCAAGTTAAGCAATTCATCAGTATACGTTGAAGTCTTGGTTGCAATATTCTTACCGTACTCAGCAACACTAGAATGATTCATATCTGCCAACTCTTTACGCGCTGTCTGTACGGCTTGAAAATCTTGAGGTTGCAACCCAATTTCTTTCAAGTTCATTTTTTCAAAGTCTTGCTGTTGAAGCTCTGTAGATACTTCAGTGGATGACTTCACCAATAGTTCTGAATTTGAATCTGACATGATATCCCCTTATTTTTTATCTAATGATTTCTGTAATGATTGAATGAGTTTTTCTCGGCTTTTATCAAGCTCATCTAAAGTAGTCTGTGTGTTTCCAGAACTATTTTTTTGCTGTTGACTCTGTTTTAAATGATATTGCCAAGCAGGAATGAGGACTTGCTCAGCTTCTTTAAAACGATCCATCAAGCTGAATGAAAGTTGTTGTGTAAGTTGCATTTGCGCCAGAGCAATGTCATTACTGGCTTGCAAGGTCTGCAAAGTATTAATCTTCTTCGAGAGCCGATCTTCAAAATTTTTTAAAGGATGCAAATTTTTCACAAAATTAGGGTATTCGACTAGAAATTCTTGTGCAGCACGAATATATTTCGCCATTTGTTCACGTAAACCGTTGGCTTGTTGAAAGCGTGATTGTGACTTTTGAATCTCAATTTGAAGCTTTTGACTCAATTGTTTGGCTTGATGAATATTACGATCCAAATCTTTGAGATATTTAATTTTGCCAGCATTGAATTCTAAATCTAAACCCAACCAACGTTGCAGTGCATTAAATTTTTTAACTTTGAGCGATTTTTTGGATTGATTCAGTTGTTGAATAATATCGGCAATGACATGGCTCAGCTTTTGTGTAAGTTGAGGGTCAACCCCATTTAACAAGGCTGCTTGTGATTGAATCAAATGATCAGCATAATGATTCAGACGAACTTGATCATCCAACAGGGGTACAAGATCATTGCGTTTAATCGCGATAAGCTCATCGGGACTCACCGTAATTTGATCAAGTGGAACAAGCTCAGAAAATTGCTTCATATCATTAAAATAAATTCGTAATCTGTTTATAGTAAATAGTTATATGCGTTCTAATGTAGCAAATTGCAATGAAACAACGGCAATTATCATTTACTTTATATTTACTCAAATCGTTATGCAATCACAAATACTTAAATCGTTAACGCATCTAAATCGAATTAAAAACCCGCTGTATTCAGCGGGTTTGATGTAACGTTGAGGAGGTCAATTAAAAAAAACATCACTGTTATTGCTTTAATGACGACGTGATACCTGTCTCGCTCTATACCCAAGTAAACCTGCCAATCCCAACAATGTGAACCAACTGATTGAACCCCCTCCACCATTGCTCCTCACACTACCTGGAGCAGTCGCCGTATTATTTAAGTGAATTTTTCCAGTACCTGAGGGTGCGCCATCTGCGTCGTAAACGACATAATCGACTTTATAAGAAAACACATCTAATGTATTTTTCAATTGTAAGGTGACATTACCACCATAACACGTGTATTTACTGTCTAAATTCGGACATGGGCCTGAACGATCTGCCCGTATAGCGATTGGATCTGGTAAGTTCGTAATACGAATGGCTTGCGTTTGACCTTGAGGATTTAGAAAGAATGCAGACTTGTTTGAATTCGTTAATGTACTCACCAGTCCATCACCATCATCATTGGCACCTTTGAGCAAATCAATACTGACACTTTGAGTTCCACCATGATCAACAGTGATATCTAATTTCTCAGGAACAACTGGGGCAATATTGGTAAAACGACCTAAAATATAAGCACTTGCAGATTTAGAGGTTTGCTTATTTTTAAGGGTGTACTGACATACTTCAAAATCACTGTCTGCGGTGACACGATCATCTTCTCTATAAAGGATGATCTGTTTTAAATTACTATTCCAAGTACACTTTAATCGTGTGTCATCCTGACCGATAAATAAGCCATCTGAACCCAGTTTACCGACACCTGTTCTCACTACAGATACTTCATAGTTGTCAGGATTTAAATGCTGAATTTGACGCGCACCATTCACCACTAATTCATCAGGCATATTGGCTGTAAAAGGATCAATAAAAATAGTTCTGTATTTTTGATCTGATTGTGTATATCGAATTAAGTTACTAAATTCATCACGGCGCAGTTGATAATATTTTAATAATTCAGGTTTGGTTTCTTTATTATTTATCAGATCATTGAACAAGTCATAATTGGCTTGATAGTTTGAAATTAAACCTGTTACGGATTTATTGGTATCCGTAATATTTTGAACTGTTAGATGTAACACTTCAGTTGAACCTATATCACAGCTGTTACTCTTCATACTTGCAGTGGTTGACTGTGATGATAAAGCCCGTTTAATGCCTCTCTGATCAAACTCAGAACAACCGCCATTACCTCCTGCATCAATCAGACTCAAACCTGTTTTTTCAAGTGGAAAATACATTGGTAGAAAATCTGTATATTCCTGATCTATTTGTAGTGAGCTTAAAAGGTCACTTATTTTTAATCCATTGATATCAACTGAATTCTTGATTGCATAATCCAGACTCGTTTTAGGTAACTCGCAATCTGCATTACTCAGATTCATTGCATTTTTTTCAGTCTCTATATTCGCATTATTGACAGTGGCAATATCTCCACTGTTATATTTACACGATTTAGCTGAGTTAAATGCAAGGATATTATAATTTAGAGTTTTCTTCGCTGTTGCATCATAAAGTAGTGCAGTAGAAGCAGTATTCTCTACGATACTATTGCTTAATAAACCTAAACTAGAATTTGGGCTTAGATTATTGAGAGTTGCTCCAGTAAATCCACTAAATTCAATGATCCGTCCTGTATTTGAATTGACTATATTTTTACTGATGGTACTTGTCGAAATAAGGGCTGTGGGTTGACCACAATAAGCCAATGTGCTTTGGCTGTTCGCATCACCATTTGCAATGATACTACTTCGGTTAATTGCAATATTTCGCGTGGTGTAATTTAACCCATCTAAACAAGTCATGGCTAGAACACTACCAGTCACCGCTTTATTATCTTTGAGTACAGAACCTGTAATGGTTAGATGACTATTGATATCATTCAGGAATATCGCACCACCTTTATCAGCCTTTGAACCTTGAATCACCACATTGATGAGTTCAGCATTGCCACCTAATAGTAGAGCGCCTCCAGCACCCACGTTATAGCCATCAGCCAATACAATATTCTCTAGGGTTAAACTCGGCTTTTCCAAATTGATGGTATTAAATAAACGCGATGAACCTTGGCCTGAAATCGTTGTTTTTAATGGTGTTTTTGCTGGATAATCATTATTAATCGTATTGGGTCTTGTAAAGTCAGCAGGCTCTTTACCAATGATATAAAGCGGAGAATTAGGTGTCAGTTCTCGCTTGAGCAGATAAGTTCCTGCTTCTAATTGAATCTTTTTAACATTAGAAGCATAGCGATCCCCTTTTGGACAGCCACCATACGGCTGATGAGTCGAAGCTGCGGTTACAGCTTCTCGCAACGAACATTTACTCGGATTTTCACCATCCTCATCATCGAAGGTGGTCACTAGAATGGTAGTATCCTCGGCTGCCATAAGTGACATCGCCGCCAATACAGCCATTGTTAAGAGTCCTTTTGTGAATTTTTTCATCACTCATCCTTATTTTTATTTTGTCGATATACTTTTATCGTTTTGTTTGGCGACGTAAACCAATCAAGCCCAACAACCCTATTAAACCCGCAACACCAAAACCACCACCAGAAGTTTTCACACTATAATCTTTAAATGTATCAGGTGGATCTTGGACGACATTTGTTTTGATCTCAATCCGTTTATTTAAAGAATCACTAAAGTAAGTTGTGGTTGTAATGACCGAAATCTTAAATTGATCACTTCCATGAAAATCACTGCCAGGTTGATAACTAATATCACCTTCCTGTGTAAGTGTTAATTTCCCTTTGGATGGGACATGATCTGATTGGATTATTTTTAAACATCCAGGTTGCCAAGTTCCACCGTTCGGTTCATTACCAAAAAGATTTTGACACTGTGCTGGTGTAATGAGTTCTCCATCGACCAGTTGATCACGTATCGACATTTTAGCAACGTCGCCGTATTTGATATCAGCTCCAACAAGTTCAATGCTATTTAAATCGACCTTAAGCTCGATTGCCCCACGGTCACAAAGATCTCTTATATTATTACGTGGAAAAGGTCTTTGGTCAGACGTTTCGCATGAAATAACCGTCATACCTGATGTCGGACCTTTATTCACGATAGGTGAATCACTCAGACTACGATAACTTTCTAATAATCTCGGTCTAAAATAACCTAAACTTGAATCTGGATACTCTTTAAAAGGACATAAAATACCATCTGATGCAATATCACACGTACCTTCGGAAGATGATGAAGCAATCAGATTAGTGCTACCCAAGCTTTGAGAAAGCGTTCCAGCGCAACCATTTGAATATAAGTTATTACTCAAATTATTGGCGATCCCCCCTTGGCGAATAGTGCAATCTTCAGTTCCATTTTTAGCCAAGATACTGTTACCAACAAAACCAAGCTCTAGGGGCGCATCTAGAATCAATCCTTTGTTGTTAAAAATCATGGTGATATTGTTGACGGACATTTTATCCATGACCCGGATGGTATGACCTTTATTGTTAAAAATCGTGCTGTTTACCATCCCTCTGGCATCACTCTTAATATTTGGAATTGAATCTTTTTCAAATCCCTCCAAACTATCAAATAATGCAGCAGATGCTCCGGTCACCTCATTATCTCTGACAATAGAAGATTTGACTAAGTACTGTGGCGTAACACTATATATAACTGCCCCTGTTTCAGCCTTATTGCCTTGCATCACCGAATTCGTAATAGTGACAAAACCAGGTGTCTTTAGAAGATCAAATTTGCCTGCGCTGTAAATTGCCCCACCTGACTTTGCTTTGCCATTCAGTAGTTGAGAGTGATTAAAATTTAATGACTCTTTATTATAAATGAGACCACCTTGATCTTTGCAAAATGCAGCATCACAGCCTTTTAAAGTGATTTCATGAAAATTTACATGGATTGGCGCATTATCATCATCTTTAGTTCCAGTTGTTTCTGATTTACGATCAATATAGAAAATGCGATCCGTACCATTCATTTTAATTACAGCATTCTGTTTTCCCAACAAGTTACTGTTTAAATCAGATTCATAACGTGTCCTAAAAGTCACGTCTTTCGAGATTAGGATTTCTTTATTTAAATGGTAAGTAAGAGATTCGAGATTAATATTGTTTGTTGTTTCTTTACCTCCACAGCCATTGTAGCCTGCTTCTGGTCGACCTTGATTGATATACTCTATTGCTTCACGCAGTGAGCACTTATCATCTGCAGCAGTTACGTCTTCAGTCGTATTAACAATGATATCCGCTGCGAAAGTTTGACCAGCGAAGCACAATAAAACCAAGCTTATGCTTTGTTTAAGCATGGAGAACTCCTTGTTTTCTTTATTTTTATAATCAGCGCAACATCAAAATGTAACACTATTATTCCTTTTCGCGTACTTTGTCACATTTGGTCAATTTAAACAATTTTTTTTGGGTTACAGATTATTATTTTCGACGAATGAAATTCATGGTCAAAAAAATTTAAATTTAGATATTTTATTGCTTATATTCATCAATCAATGCATAGATTTGCTTGATCGTCGCATTAGACAGTTTCACTTTCTCCCCTTGTAACAGCTTTTCCAATTGCTCTAAGGATTGAAGTAAGGTACTGGTCTGAGTCGGACCATGCATCAGTAAGTAATCAATGATTTGTGGATCAAAATGAAGACCTTTACGCTCTATTACTGAGGTCAGTAATGCCAATCGATCTGCATAGGACTGTCCAGTAGGCACTTTCACACTGACAGCCTGTGTTAAGCGTGACTGCAAATCAGGAAGCTCAAGCTTAAGCTCTATCGGTGCAACACGAGAGGAGAAAACCAATTGTCCTCCTCCCTCATTATTATTATTAATCAGATGAAATACTGCTTTTTGCCAATGAGGCACACCACTAATCGCTTCAATATCATCTAAGGCAACTAAATCATACATTTCCAGTGAAGTAATTGCTTCAATCGGTGCATCCAGTAATTCGAGTAGAGAAACCTTGATTGCAGACTTTCCCACTTCCAAATAAGAATCACAAATCGCTGTCAGCAAATGACTCTTACCCGTGCCTGCTCCACCGTACAGATAAAAACGGTTCATCAGTCCGGCATGTAACTGTCTAACGCCATCGATTACAGGCCCCCAACCCGGACCAGAGAAATCACTGATTCGAGCATCGAGTTGGGGTTCTATATTCAATTGTAATTGACGCATCTAATGAAAGTGCCCTTATGGTTCTTTTCGATCTGGTAAATCTATGTTACTAGAATTTTCAGTAACTTGCTGATTATTTACAACTGGATCTTTAATTTCAACATCAATATCCACGTCTTGAGTACGAATACTCACAGATCCAGAAGCATCCGTTTGAATTTCAACATTGTTATAACCATAAAGTTGACTTTTTTCATAGCTATCACGAGCATGTCTAAGTAGTACAACAATCACAGCTGCGACAGGCAATGCAATGAGCATTCCTAGGAATCCAGCAAGTTGTGCCCCTGCCAGCACTGCAAACACTACAGCTACAGGAGAAAGACCGATTTTATCGCCAAGTAAGAAAGGCTGTAATACATAGCCTTCCACGCCTTGTCCAATCATAAATACAACCAGAACCAAGGCAAGCTGCATCCAATCCACACCAAACTGAAGTAATGTGGCAATCACGGCTGCAACAATACCGACAGCAAAACCAAGGTAAGGAATAATGCTTGCCAGACCTGCAATCATTCCAATGATTAAACCAACATCAAGTCCAATCAGTTGTAATCCAACTGCGTAAACAATGCCCAATAAAATCATGACCAAGAATTGCCCTTTAACGAATGCACCTAAAACACTGTGACATTCACCTGCAATTTCGAGCGTTGTTTTTTCATATGGACGTGGAATCAAGCGATGTAAACTATCCAGCATTCTTCTCCAATCTAAGAGGAAATAGAAAGCGATGATCGGAATGAGGACAACAGTACCGCCCACTTGAATAAAGTTAAGTCCAGATTGAGCCACTCTGAGTGCCATGGCTTGCAAACTATCAGTACTATAGTTGGTCTGAATATAATCCATCACAATCGTCGACATGTGATTGGTATCGATCTCCATTTCTTCGACATTAAAGGTATTGGATACCCATGGAAGAAAATTGGAGTTAATCCAATTAATACCGACAGGAATACTATCGCGCGCAATAATCAACTGTTTCCAAACCAATGGAACGATGTACCAGAACGCCATGGTTACCGCTACACCAATGCCGATAAAGACCGCGCCAATCGAGAACCATCGAGGCAGACCCATCTTTTGTAGTTTATCGACTAATGGACTAAATAAGTAAGCTACAAGAAAAGCAATAATAAATGGAATGACGACAGGCTTTAATAGATATAAAATCCATAGGAAAAGCGCTAGCCCAGCGATAATAAAAATTCGTTTTAATGTACGATCTTGCATGCAATCTCGCCTTTTTCTAAGTGATTCGTTATTGAAATAAAAATATTTCGCTAAAGATAACATTTTAAGGCATAAATACCATAAGAGTTTCGTATATTCAGGTATAATCTCCGCGCGAATGCGGAGACTTCATTATGAGCAACTCAACCTCTACCCATAACACTGGTTTAAGCTATAAAGACGCAGGTGTCGACATTGAAGCGGGCGACGCATTAGTCGATCGTATCAAATCTGTTGCAAAGCGTACTACACGTCCTGAAGTGATGGGCGGTCTTGGCGGCTTCGGTGCCCTTTGTAAAATCCCTAAAGGTTATGAAGAACCTGTTCTCGTATCTGGCACAGATGGTGTTGGTACAAAATTACGTTTAGCATTGAATTTAAATCGTCATGACACCATTGGCCAAGACTTGGTTGCCATGTGTGTGAACGATCTTCTGGTTTGTGGTGCTGAACCCTTATTCTTCCTTGATTACTATGCAACAGGTCATTTAAATGTCGATGTTGCTGCTAATGTAGTGACAGGTATTGGCGCGGGTTGTGAGCTTGCTGGTTGTGCATTGGTCGGTGGTGAAACTGCTGAAATGCCAGGTATGTATGAAGGCGATGACTACGATCTTGCAGGTTTCTGTGTCGGTGTTGTTGAGCAAAGCAAAATTATTGATGGCACTAAAGTTAAAGCGGGCGACGTTTTAGTTGGTGTAGCATCGAGTGGTGCTCATTCAAATGGTTATTCTTTACTTCGTAAAATCATTGATGTAAAAAATGTTGATTTAACTCAAATCGTTGATGGTCGTCCTCTTGCAGATGTTGCAATGGAACCGACGCGCATTTACGTAAAATCTATTCTTGAATTACTTAAGCATGTTGATGTTCACGCGATGGCGCACATCACAGGTGGTGGTTTACCAGGTAATCTTCCACGTGTACTCCCAAATGGCGCTCAAGCAGTTGTAAATGAGTCTTCTTGGGAATGGCCAGAATTATTCAAACTACTTCAAAAAGAAGGTGGCGTTGAACAGTTCGAAATGTATCGTACCTTTAACTGTGGTGTAGGTATGGTGCTTGTTGTTGATGCAACTGAAGCCGACAAAACAGTTGAACTCTTAAACGGTTTAGGTGAAAAAGCTTGGACTATGGGTCATATCGTAGACAACGCAGAATCTGTTGAAGGCGCTGACGAAAAAATCCGTGTGGTTTTTGCTTAAGTCGCTATTATGATTAAAATTGCTGTCCTTGTTTCAGGTAGTGGTTCCAACCTTCAAGCCTTGATTGATGCCAATCTTTCAGGGCAAATTGTCGGGGTGATTTCCAACAAGCCTGAAGCATATGCTTTAGAACGTGCACAAAAAGCCAATATTGCGACGGCTGTGATTGAACATAAGCATTATCCTAATCGTGAAGCCTTTGATGCAGTCATGCATCAACAGTTAATCGACTGGGATGTTGATCTGGTTATTCTCGCTGGATTCATGCGCATCTTAAGTGCAGGTTTTGTCAAATCATGGGAAGGGAAAATGGTGAATATCCACCCTTCTTTATTGCCACATTACAAGGGCATGCACACACATCAACGTGTTTTAAATACAGGCGATGTGTTCCATGGATGCACAGTGCACTATGTCACGGCTGAACTTGATGCAGGTCAAGCCCTTGCTCAAGGTGTCGTCAAGGTCGCGCTAAATGACAATATTGAAACACTTTCTTCACGTGTTCATGTTCTAGAGCATCTGATTTATCCTCAAGCTGTTGAATGGATTTGCAATGGAACAGTTAAATACACGCAAGAGGGTGTTTTATACCGTGGTCAAGCCTTAGTCGAACCACTTCAATTTTGTAAATTATGAGTTTAAATCATGATGGGTAAATCTAAACCCGCCATAGATTTCACATAAAAAACGCATCTTAAGATGCGTTTTTTATTGCTCAAAATAACACTGATAGATCATTATTTCTTAGACTGGAGCAAATAGGTTTAATGTACTTTATTGAAGCACTAAAGTTTTAATTTTTTCCGCGACTTCGATCGGATGCTCCAAAGGAAACATATGCCCTCCCTCAAAAATATGAAAAGGTATCCCGAATTTTTTTTCAGCTTTGTGAGGAAACTTACGTGCTAAAAATGGCCCTTGAGAAGCAACAAGCATGTCCACAGGAATCATGGGTTTAGCTTGAGGCATCCACCACAAGGAAGGATTGGTCCTGAAAATTTCAACTTCTGTCATTTTCGGGATAGTCAGTTCAACGCCACCGCGTAGATGATCATCTGTCAAAGCATAACGAATATAGTCATCAAAACATTGCTGATCAAATTCTTGATAAAACCCTTTAGGTCTCAATAATTCAGCAGCTTGCTCACGACTTTCCCAATGATCACGACGGCGCAATGACAGAGCAGCTGGAGACATTGAATCTACAGCTTTGAGCTTCAAGACTTTTGCAATGTGCAGCATCAAGGATTCTTTGCCTAAAATCAAAGGAGGATCCATCATCAACACGCGTTCAAAAAGATCAGGACGCTTTAAAGCTGCTTTAAATGTCAGAACAGCGCCCAACGAATGACCAATGCCAATCACCTTACGACCATTGGCTTTTTGGACAATATGATCAATCACTTGTTGAGTCATACTTTCCCAATGATTATCCACAGGATAGCGCTGATCTGTTCCAATGAATGGCACATAGATCACATCAAATTGACCACTCAAAGCATCAAATAGTTTTTGATAGACTTGAGCAGGCACACCATTGGCATGTGCGAAATGAATAAGTGGTTTCATTGTAACTTCGTCGTTTGTTCAGACTGAATTTGCTGTGAAATAGATGATGCAATACCCTGTCCGACTGTTGCACCCATTCGACCCAAAATTGAATCCAGTGGATTGTGCTCAATCGTATAGTTCACAGTCTTATCAATTTTCAATTCACGTTTTAATGCATTTACACTACCGATTCGATCTGCAATCCCTAAAGTGACTGCTTGCTCACCGGTCCAGAATAGACCTGAGAAAATAGATGGATCATTAGATTTCAATTTCTCACCACGACCTTTTTTCACCGCGTCAATAAAGTGTCCATGAACATTATCCAATACCCCTTGAACATGCGCCTTTTGAGCAGGATCGACAGGCTGGGTCATCGACAATAGTGCTTTATTTTGACCCGAGGTCATTGTGCGATCTTCAACACCAAGTTTTTGCATCAAACCATTGACACCATAATTTGGCATAATCACACCAATCGAACCCACTAAGCTAGATGGGTTAACAATGATTTGATCCGCAGCAGATGCAATATAGTAAGCACCTGAAGCACCCGTATCACCAATCACCGCATACAGTTTTTTATCCGTATGTGCTTTCTTTAAAATTTGAATTTCTTGCCAAATTTCATCAGATTGAACAGGTGAACCACCTGGTGAATTGATATTAAGAATCACGGCTTTACTTTGTTTATTTTCAAATGCTTTTTTGAGTGACTTGATCGTATCTTCACTGTTGACGCTTTTCTCATCAGCAGCAATTGTTCCGATAATATCCACGACAGCTAGATGATTACCTGTTGTCGCGCTGGCATCGACATTCGCCGTCGAACAACCGCGTCCCATAACGACCAATATAAATAGAATATATGCAAACGTTAGAAACTTAAAAAATATCCCCCAACGACGTGTACGTCTTTGCTCTTCAACTGAAGCCAATACAGCTTTTTCTAAAATTCCCCATTCTTTACCAGTAACTTGTTTGTTTAAATTACGATTATCATTATGAGGTTGTGGCGGCCAATCGGACATATTTACCATCCAAATTCGTTATTAATGCGACATTATATACATGTAATGGCATTAAACTGCCTAAAACGCCAAATTTAAATTATAATATTCACCAAGCGCCCTCACTTAGAAAATAATCTACATACTGACAAGATGACTGAAAATACACCTTCGACGACAACACGATTACTAAACTTTTTCAGCCGTCGTCCCATTCGATTTTCACGCCTTTTTGCACGCATTCTTGCCGGGTTAATTAATAATTTTCATATAGGTAAAACTGCAAACGTAGTGCGCTTAAATATTGATATTTGTTTGCCCCATTTAACAACAGAACATAAAAATCAAATTGCTCGTGCGGCGATTTCTCATGAGCTGCAATCTTATATGGAGTTCTTTAGCATTTGGGGTAGCTCAAATGAGAAAAATATTTCACGTATACGCAAGGTTCATGGTGCTGAGCATTTCCATGACGCGATGCAAGCCCAAAAAGGGATTGTGTTACTTGCCCCTCACTTTGGAACTTGGGAAGTCATGAATGCTTGGTTTGCTCAACATTCTAAAATGACCATCATGTATAAGCCCATCAAAAATGAGGATGCAGATCGGTTTGTACGTGCCGCACGTAGTCGTGAACAAGCCAATCTTGTTCCAACGGATGAATCGGGTGTACGACAAATTTTCAAAGCCTTGAAGCAAGGTGGAACAACTGTCATTCTGCCTGATCATACGCCTAAACATGGCGTTGAAAAGATCCGATATTTTGGCTTACCCTTAGACTCAAGCAATCTGAGTTCTAAGCTTATTCAAAAAACCAAAGCCACTGCACTGCTCGTTTATGCCATCAGAAATGAAACCGAAGATTTTGATATTCATATTGAAACCCTCGATTCCCAAATCTATGAAGGTTCGGCAACGGATGGGACTTTAGTGATTCATCAAGCGATTGAAGGTTTGATTGCGCGATATCCTGAACATGCACATTGGAGCTATAAACGCTTTAGAGCCAATCCAGTTTTACATGACATCTATAATATAGAGCATGAGGAGGCTCTCTCAAAAGTGACCCAAGTTCGAGAACAGGCTCAAATGGAACTTGATTCAATTCCAATCCCATCAGAGATTGAGGCATGTTCAACTCACTGAAGGCAAATTAAAGGCTAACTATTCGCGTCTTAACCACAGCTTCGAGTCACGATAAGATTCAATGTTGATCTCCCCATTTTTTAAAGTGAATTGAAGACTGCCATGATCAATGGTGGTCTTATATGGAATTGACAAGGCTTCAAGCCGAGCAAGCACAATGGGGTGTGGATGATGATAACGGTTATTAAACCCTGCCGATGCAATCGCAAGTTTTGGTTTGATTCGCTTTAGAAAATCATAGGATGAACTATGTTGACTACCATGATGGCCTAAAATGAGCACATCCACTTGAAGATTTGGATATTGTTGCAGTAATTCATATTCAGTTTGCCAACCTGCATCGCCCATAATCAGAAAATTTTTCATCCCTGTTGCGTTTAGTACCTCAATATAAATCACACAAGACAACTCGTTTTTATTTTCATCAACATCTGTGAGATTTTCATGTTGCGGCGCAAGCACACTTAGGCGAATGTTTCCAATATGCTGAGTTTGACCTGCATAACAATAATCAAAATTAAAGCCTTGAAAGCGTTCATCCTGCTGATTAGATCTAATTTGATTTATTTTTAAAGTTTGAGCAATTGGGTTAAATGCGCCTGCATGATCTTGATCTAAATGTGAAAGATAAACTTGATCAAGTGTTGAGATTCCCTCACCCATCAAATAGGGAATCATGAGTTGGCGACCAACGCTAAATTTCGACTCGTCATAATATCCACCCACATCAATCATGAGCTGTTGATCTTGGCTTTGTATATGTATCGCTTGCCCTTGCCCGATATCCAATACTGTCAAACCAAACTCATGTTCTCTTTTCAGTGGAATCACTAAGGGTAAAAAACAAATCAAAGCCCAAGCTTTGGGGATGACAAGCTTCGGCAAAAACAAGATGATGATTCCAATACCGACACTGACAATGGATAAGGATGAAAGACTCAACCAAGTCAGTTGAGGCTCAAATATGCGTTGAAGTAGCGCTAAGATGGATAACAAAAAACTCAGCACCCAATCTGCACAATGAAACAATAACAATCCGAGTGGCTCACTGACGGTGCTTAATAGTGCACCGACGACCTCCAATGGCACAATAACAATACCGATTAAAGGAATAGCTATTAAATTGATCAATGGGGAAATCCAAGAGATCTGTTGGAAAATAATCGCGACCAATGGAAATAAGGCAATAAAGACTTTCCATTGTGAATCGACTAAAACTCTAAAGAATGTCCATATTTTCACTTGCCACGATTCGACCTTTATACCATCTACCCAATTACGATGCTTCATCATGGTTTGATATACTCGTATCAAAATAAAACAAGCCCCATATGAAAGCCAAAATGCAGGCGATAAGATGCTAAATGGGTCAATCAGCAATAAGATACTCGCGCTCATGAATAGCAGTTTTAGTGCATTGACCTGCTGTTTCAATAAGATCACTACACTTATAATTGTCACAGTTAAAAGTGTCCTCATTGCAGGAATTTCAAAACCCACAAAAGCGGTATACAGCAAAACACAACTTAAGAATGGAATAACCAAAAGATAAGGGCGTGGAATATTTAAGAATATTTGGGGTTTAAATTTTGAAATAATTTGATTGATGAAGAAGCAGATGATGACTGCAAAAATCAATACATGCGGTCCTGAAATCGCCAATAAGTGCGATATACCCAGAACCCTAAATTGCTCTTTGACTACATCTGACAACAGACTTTCATCACCCGTGAGCAGTGCTAATAGAAGTCCTTTATTGGTCAATGATTGTGATTGAATGAAATTTCGGTAATCCAATCTCAACTGTTCAGTAGAAATCTTAAAATCAATGATCCAGTTTGAGTTAGATTGAACAAAACCCTTGTAAGGAGCAAGTCTAGGATCACCTTTACTGATTGGGGTAATATGATTAACTTGCATCGTCCCCATGATATTTTGTTGAATCAGCCATTTTTCTTGATCAAATACATGCGGTATCGCATAGCTATGAGCCGGTTTAACTGTCCCTGTGATTTGATAATAGTGACCTAGTTTTAAATCACTTTGACTGAATCGATCATTGAGATATAAAAGGATGCCATGACTTTTTTGATTCTCGTTATGAGCAAGCTGAGCCATTTGTTGGATGAACTCACGACTATCTTTGCGATTTAGCTCGCTTAGACGGCTGATATAAACGATTTCAGTTCGTTCTTCGACAGCATTTATTCGATGCTGTAATCGCTCTTGTAAAGATTCTACAGCGAAATTATGCCCTATGAGAAATACACTCAGCGCTATGAAACCCATTTTTAAAGCTTGAAAATACAGTTTCATCGTCAATGGGAGTTTAAAAAAGCCGATGATGAGTAGTAAGAAAGAAATAGCATAAAAAATAGGTGCAAATAGAACTAAGCGATCAGGCCACATGTGCCCCATTGTAGAAATGCCTAAGATCCAAGCGATCAATAAAACGAAAAAAATCATCGATATTCTTTATTGTTATTTTGAAACAATTAAAGCTCAATATAAATATTACTAGTGAAAACTATATAAAACCTCATTTTTATAATTTTTCGCTGTAATATCAATAAATTAGAACCTTATATAATTTTATATATATAAATACGAAAAGCTGATTGTAACAAATACAATCAGCTTTTAAATATTAAAGCGACGAAAGAACTTTTGTTATCGCTTGAATAAAGCCTGGCTTAAAAAGTGGATTGTTATTATCATCGCAAATAGCGCCAGATTCAGAAATATGCCAACCTCTTCTCTCTATCTTCTTACGATTAATTGCATCTTTCAAAGAATCAGCTTCACTTTCTAACAATATTTGCTTACTTTTGCATTTTCTTTCATCTGTATTGTCTAAATTTATTATTTTTTTTTCGTTCGGTCGATTATCCATAACAAAGACAGAATTACTTTTTAGAATGTTGTTTTCAGCCTTAAGCCTTTTATTCTGACTCAGTACTTGTCCGAAGAAAGCCCTAAGTACAGGATCTTCTAACTTGTTAATAAAGTCAAAGTCGTTCGAGATTTGGTTATTTCTACATATTTTAGAGTGCTTTTTATTCGTTTTAGTTTGTACCTTAGCGACCCAAGCATCAATTAACAAACGATAATGCATACCCGTTTTATTCCTTAAACTTACTTCGCCAATCCCGCCAGAATCTTTAGACTCACGAGCAATAGTAGCAATTGAGTAATCATCGTCATTTCTGTTAAATTTAATCTCTAATAACTTATTCAAGTTTTCTAAAGAAGTTTGAGTTTTGGGTGACTTATTAAGTTTGAGATCTTTCAAAATTGAATCAGTATCAATTCTCATAATTATTTTTTGACCTTAAATTTCAATAGATGCAGTGATTTAAATGAAACACTTGGGTTTTCATTTTTTATGTGATCTTTCAAGGTTTCAACTCCCATTTCAAGTATCTCTTTATCAACCATATAAGATTCCAACTCTAAATAATCTGACACAATTTTGAATGCAGTCAATTTATCAAACTCCTTAGTTTGAATAGCCATTTGTCGATACATTGCATTAATTGCCATTATTTGTTGTTCTGTGTTTAAGAGAAGTAAGTAAGGTTTAAAGCCTGCTTTCATCATTGCTCGACTTATCTTCTGAACCATTTCCTGTACCACCGAAGTTTTTTTAATTTCATCCATTAGGTCTGGATATATCTCCGCATCATCGCAAAGCATTGAAAGATGTAAAAGCTCGCTGTTTGAATCAATCAGCATTAACCGAATATCTTTTAAACTTCCATTTGCTACAAGCTTGTTAGAACTATCCGAACTGTTTCGAGACTTTTCAATTTCTGTCAAACGATGAATAAGATTAAGAGTAGCTATCCAGTCCTTAATATATTCATCTGCTTCAATCATCTGTTTTTCATAACATCGTTGTTGTTCTTGTAACTTATGAGTAAATACAAATGGTGAATCATTCAATTCAGCTTTATATTTACTTTCTTCAAGCATTTGAATTTCACGTTGCCTTTCTAAAGCAATATTTATTGCTTCATTAGCTTTATAACTGAGAAAATTCAAATGAGATGTCAAGGCTTGTAAGTATCTAGCATCAGTTACGAACCATCGACATCTCACACAATTTTCTGGACCATGTGCAACAGGCCCATAAACTTTTACGTTATTCTGATCACCATCATTAAGTAACTCACCACCATTCCAGCACCCAGCTAAAGATTTATTTGAGGCATAAGCAACTGAATTTCCACCGGCTAAACATAGCCCATGAAATCTATTTTCCCATCCAATTGGGTTCCTACTAGCTAAAGCAGACTGCAAGGATTGTGTATCTTTAAATGCTGTATTGCTCTGTATTTGATTTATTTCAGCGTCTTGAAGGAATATTTTCAAATTATCTTTAGCATCAGCTTCTAATCTTTGTTCTGCTTGATCTAGTTTCTGTTTCATTACAGAAGGAGAAATTTTCGTGTAATAAACAGTCATTAAAATTCTTGAATGACCTGCTAGAAGTTTTGAAACCACAGGTAAAGGAAGTTTCGCATCCATTATGTAGCATGTTATTAATGAAACACAGAGACTGTGTAGTGGAAAATCAGTTTTCGTTTTTAATGCTTGATAATCTTTTCCATAATCATGAACTAATTTTAAAGCGCTACCATCTGATAATGTTTGGCCTTGATCAAATAGATCGTTTTCTAATTGGGATAAAAGTTTATACCACAAAGATACTATAGGGCTTTCTATAATAGGTTTTGATCTATCGCCAACTTGAGAAGCTGAGGCATCCCTAAACAGAAAACAAGAGTATCCCATTCCACTTAAATACGTATAAGATCTTTTACTTCCAGTATGCTTAGACTCTAGTGTAGTCCATTCTGTAGGTTTGCTAATTGGATTATATTTTTCTTGCCAATTCCTTAATTTTTCAAGCCAATAAAGCACTGTTTCATTTTGCCAAGGAATTTCATATCCTCGTTCGAATTGATCTTTATTTTGATCCGCTGTTTTATTTGTACTGATATACAAACCGGTACTATCCATACCTGATAAATTATCTTTAAACTTTCTAAATACACCTTTGCTGAATGAGGTTCTAGGTATTAAATTAATATTGTCTATCCAAACTCCATTTTCATATCGATATTTATCAGCTTCACCTGAATCCAGCATACGTACTTGATAAGTTCTTAACGGTAATTCTAGTTTTAAGAACAATGCCATAGCTGCTACTGGTGACCACATTTGATGAACAACTACTGTTTTACCTTTACGGATAATCTTTCTTATGCGCCAAACACAATTTTTGTCATTAGTATCTATTAAGCTTTTATCGACATCAAACCAATCTCTTGCTCGATTGGTAATATAGTCATGATTTTGATGGGCCCATACCCAATCAGAAAAACTTCCATTAGTAACAGGGCATAAAATTTTTCTGAGATCACAGATATAACGATAAGGTAAAGGATTGTGCATCGTTTCGGTACGAATGCTAGACTTAATCTGCACCCGACTAAAAGGATTTACGTATAAAGGTAAACTTTTACCAAAATCATCAGGGTAGCTAAAATATTTTAGAATTATCCAATCAATAAAACTTACGATATAGTTTATTAATGTCGTTGTATATTGATTGTCCGATCGATTAGTACTCTCTAAGATAGTCAATTTAAGGGCTTCTGTTGAAATTTTCTCCCCGAGGCTATTCCCCTCAAAAAATAAGCTTATGGAATTTGCCCAATGATTTTTAGGAACTAAATAAATATCAAAAAAAATATGTAATGCACTTAATTTAGTTGACAGATTTGTAACTTGGGAAGCGATCCATTCTTTAGCTAACAATCGCCAATTAGCCCATTCAACACCATGTTGTTTTGTTAGCCAATTTAATTCCAAGTCAGTGGTTCTACCATTTTTTTGCAGTTTAAGCTTCATGATGACCTCCAAATTTTGGAGATTTGCCACTAAATAACTCTTCAGGATCTATATCTTTAAATCCATACTCAGTTAATTCATCCCAGTTATATTCTCTGCCTTTTGAATCAACGGTAAACATCCGCTGAACCCCATTGCTATGTTTTAACGGGGTTCAGGTTTCCAGCGGTGTGGCAGTAATTCTTCTATTTGAGTCACTTTATGTGTCGGCAACCTTTTCAGCACATCACTTAAATAGGCATACGGATCCAGCCCATTCAGTTTTGCTGACTGGATTAAAGTCATGATATTTGCCGCTCGCTGACCACTGCGCAGCGAACCTGCAAATAACCAGTTCTTACGCCCCAAAGCCCAAGGCCGCATTTGATTCTCTGCCCAATTATTGCAAATAGGTAGATTGCCATCATCCAGATAACGGCTTAAGGCTTCCCAACGTTTTAGGCTGTAATTGATGGCTTTAGCAGTTGCAGAGCTTAAGGGTACTGCAAGTTGATGTTGTGTCAGCCATTCATACAGTTGCTGCATAACAGCTTGACTATACTGTTGCCGGTACTTATAGCGTTGTTCTGCTGTACCGTCGGTATTTTTTCTTATTTCAGCCTCTATCGCATAGAGCTTCTGAATCAAGAACAAAGCCTGTTCTGCAATCTGACTTTTTCCAGTCACATGCAACTCATGGAATTTACGACGTGCATGCGCCATGCAGCCCACCTCAATGACCTGACCTGATCTAAAGCGTGCTTTGTAGCCACTGTAATCATCACAGACCAGATGACCCTGCCAGCCTTTCAGGAACTCTTCAGCATGCTGACCTGAACGGCTATCCTGAAAGTCATAAATCACGGCTTGAATTGGATTATATTGAGTTGTTGCATAAGCCCAGACATAACCTTTCTTCGGTTTTTTATCTTTATCATCCATCCGCATGATGGTGACAGGTGTTTCATCTGCATGAATCACCGCTTGCTGTAGGATCACCTTCCTTAATGCATCGGTTAGGCCTTCTAACTCTACACCACAGCGACCTATCCAGTCAGATAAGGTTGATCTGGACAGATCAACACCTGCGCGTAGAAAGATTTGACGTTGACGGTACAGTGGTAAATGATCGGCATATTTAGACACCAGTACATGGCTAAGCAGTTCAGGTGCAGCGATTCCTTTCTCAATCACATAGGCCGGCATTGCTTGTTGGGTCAGTGTGTCACATTGATCACACACCCATTTGCCACGCACATGCTGTTCCTTATAGAACTGTGCCGGTCTGAAATTCAGTTTTTCACTGATATCTTCGCCAATACGACGCAAGGTGCAGCCACAAGCACATTGGGTTGATGCAGGTTCATGCTCAATACGGAGGGTTGGCAGGTGATCTGGCAGTGGTCGACGTTTAGGTTTGTTGACTGGGGCTTTCTGCGCAGCTGCATTGGTTTTATCTGCATTCAGCCGTTCCAGTTCCAGATCAACCGCAGCAATATCTTCTTCGACCGCTTCGTCCCATAGATGGATTTGTTTTGCGCTTAGATGTTCGTTTTTACTGCCGAATTTATGCTGTTTAAATAGCGCAAGCTCATGCTCGTATTTTTGATTAAGAATGGAAAGATGTTGATTCGTGACTTCAAGATGTTGAACTTTGGCATCTAATTGTTGTTTATCTTCTGCGAGTTGTTGATGCTGCAGCGCCAACTGCCGGGTAAATTCCAGCAGTTGTTCATGGGTCAGTTGGCTTAAATCAGGCAGCGTATTCATGACCGCAGTATGGCTGAGATCATGAATATGTGTAAATAAAACGTTTGGAGAATAGCAGAATGGATGAGCTTGGTTTAGAGCATATTCACCACCTGCTGTAAGCCGATTCTCTGCCAGGGCAGACCCTGAATTAACGCCTGTAACTGTTCCGGGCTGATCGCCACGGTTTCACCCTGGTGAACCTGAGCCCAGTGAAATTTGCCCTGTTCCAACCGCCGGGCACACAGCCAGATGCCCAGTCCATCATGCACCAGTACTTTCATGCGATGGCCACGTTTATTACAGAACAGGTAGGCGCAGTGTGGTTTGATATAGCCAAATGCTCTCAGCACCTGAGCCATGGCAGTATCCATACCTGCACGCATATCCATCGGCTGGGTAGCAAGCCAGATTTCATCGATACGGATCATTTGATCAAGCCCTGAATTAAAGGCAGTAATTCCTTTGCCGATTCCACCGGCCAGTCGATCTCGATCATCTGATCCCGTGCGGAACCTTGTTCCTTATGCAATGGAATCCTGATATGAGCGACAGCATTCTTCTCTGGCACAGGTGGCGGAGGTGCTTCTTGTCTGACTGGAGTCGGGTGAAGAATGATGGGAAGAAAGTCGGTCTGTGGACTGGATGGGCTTTTTAATGCAGGGGGCATTGATCTGGACTGGCGAATCCATTTATGCAGCAGATTGGCATTGATCTGATGTTGCATTGCAACCTTAGCTACTGACGTATCTGGCTGCTGGCAAAGCTCGACCAGGTACTGTTTAAACTCAGCTGCGAAGATTCTGCGGGTTCTTTCTGTCGTTTGTTCAGTGTCTATAAAAGTGTCTAAGGCCATAAACATAATGTCCATTTAATAAATAATGGACACTATCGGGATATTGAGCAAATAAGAAAAGTGGGGTTCAGCGGACGCTTAC
>NZ_JCAKMY010000036.1:0-30189 GCF_059515845.1 Acinetobacter sp. CY79 | reverse complement strand
GGCTTTGTTGCACAAAGGTTTGAAAGGCAGAGCTACCCTAATTGAGTTAAATTTAAGAGACAACTTGGGTATGAGGGCGACCTAATTCTGTGAATTTATTCAAGACCGCTATGCGTGCATGAATCTCATTCACCTGACTAGGGAAACTTCTTGATGTTAATTTATCGCCTAATAATTTGATGCAATGCATCTTGGTTTCCACCAAACTTCGACAATGATAACCAGACCACTTTTTCCAAAGCGATCTTCCTAGCCGTTTGACTGTTTTCAATAACTCATTGCGTTCTATAGACCTCGCTTGTTGATCTTTCCAAGGTTTTGCATTCTTTCTCGGTGGAATGACCGCATATGCATCTCGATCTAAAATGAGTTGTCGGCAGTGCTTTGTGTCATAAGCACCATCTGTATAAACAGAATCAATTTGTTCATCCAAGGGAATTTGAGCAAGTAAATCTTCAAATACTTGAGAATCACTGACATCATTTGTGGTGAGTTGTACTGCACGTATTTGCAGGGTTTTAGCATCTATAGCAATGTGAAGCTTACGCCATTGGCGACGATATTCAGACCCATGTTTCTTGCATTTCCATTCACCTTCACCAAGAAACTTCAAGCCAGTAGAATCTACAAGTAGATGCAGCCCATTACTACTTTTTTGATAGCTAATCGCAATATCAATATGCTTCTGTCTACGACAAAGGGTGGAATAATCCGGAGCTGTCCAATCTAATCCACAAAGCTTAATCAGGCTTTGAACAAAACCTGTAACCATGCGTAAAGAGAGTCGAAATAGAGATTTGATCATTAAGCAGCATTGAATCGCTGTATCGGAATAGGTTTGATTTCGACCTTGCTTGCCTTGTGATTGTGCATACCACTGAGTCTTTGGATCAAACCAAATGGAAATATTGCCTCGATTAATTAAGGCTCGATTATAGGATGACCAATTGGTTGTATGGTAGATTTTAGCTGCAGGTTTATTCATTTTGAAATTATATTGCTGAATAAGCCTTACATGCTAGGTTTGTGCAACAAAGCCATTCAAAACTGTTCTCTACATTGATATTTCAAAAAGGCTGTTCTCATGAAGAATAGCCTTAGATTTTTTCACTTAAGGAATATCAAATAAAAAAATTAAATTCCTTTAAATGCCTCTATCGCTCTCATCCGACTTTGTTTTAAATCTACAATCGGTCTTGGATAATCCAATTTTAAATTAGGATTTTTAGCATAAGGATCATGAATACTTTTGGCATCTAAATGTGAAAGTTCAGGAACCCAGCGTCGAATATATTCACCTTCAGCATCGAATTTCTGAGACTGACTGATCGGATTAAATACTCTAAAATAAGGCACTGAATCAGTCCCTGTAGAGGCACACCATTGCCATCCACCATTATTGGCAGCTAAGTCGCCATCGATGAGATGTTGCATGAACCATCGTTCGCCTAGACGCCAATCAATCAACAAATTTTTACTGAGGAACATCGCAACAATCATTCGAACACGATTGTGCATCCAACCTGTTGCTAACATTTGACGGATCCCTGCATCCACGATGGGCACGCCAGTCAAACCTTGTTGCCAAGCTTCGAGGTCTTCAGGGGCATCTCGCCATTGGATGTTTTGCGTATTTTCTCTAAATGGTAAATGCTTTGATACTCTGGGAAAATCATACAAAATATGTTGATAGAATTCACGCCAAAGCAATTCATCTAGCCACGTTTGCTGACCTTCGGAATCGAAATTTAAATACCCTTGTTGAGCGCTAAAGAGTGCTTGAAGACATTGGCGGATAGAAATCGCACCAACATTTAAATAAGTCGAAAGTTGACTTGTTCCATTGAGAGCAGGGTAGTCACGTTCGGCTTTATAGAATTCCACTTGATCATCAATGAATTGACTCAAAACGTCCAAAGCGTGTTGCTCACCAACCGCAAGTTCATGCTCATTTTTTTTAAATTCAGGATAAAACTGTTGGATGCTAGGAATCGGTCCTATTAAGACTTCATCTAAACGAATTTCATCTTGAATCTGTGGCAAATCATAACAAGTCGGTAGGGAGATGCTGAGATGTTCATAGCAATTTTTTTTGAATGCACCAAAGACTTGATAGGGCAAATTCGATTTATTGCGAATCGATCCAAGTGGAAACAAGGTGCGATCATCATATAGCTCGAATCTAACATCGATGTGCTTAAGTGATTGCTCAACAGCTAAATCACGCTGTATTTCATTGAAACCCGCTTCTTGATTGGCATGGACAGATTGAATGTTTAGTTGCTGACATAATGCTAAAAGGTGAGCGGGGATATCTTTCCAAAGCGGAATAGATTTCACCAATAGTGGAATGTTGTATTGTTCAAGGCTGATTTTTAGTTGTTGGAGTTGTCTCAGGTAAAAATCGATTTTGATTGGGGCATCATCGTGTAGCTTCCATTGATCAGGTGTCAGATAAACAATGGCAATCGTTGTTCCTGCTTGTGAGGCATGCCACAAAGCCGTCTGATCATGAACACGTAAGTCTTGTCTAAACCAAATCAAATGCATGTCTAACTTCAATCTTTGAACTTTTCTTGATTATATAAAGATTAAATTCAGTCACCGTTTATGCAATGTAAAGATTTTATCTATCTGAATATAAATTCACCGAAAGAATAGAGTCACGGGTTGAGGTAAAAACGAAGCAACAAAAAAGGCAAAGTAAATACTTTGCCTTTTACCATAAAGATCAAATGATCTTAGTGGTGGTGACCACCTGCACCGTGTACGTGACCGTGATCTAATTCTTCTTGAGAAGCTTCACGAATTGATACGATTTCAACATCAAACGTTAAATCTTGACCAGCCAATGGGAAGTTAGCATCAACGATTACGTTTTCGCCTTCAACAGATTTAACAGTTACGATTTGAACGCCATCATCAGTTTGAGCTTGGAATTGCATACCCGCTTCGATGTTTTCAACGCCTTGGAACATTTTTGCTGGAACTTCTTGAACTAAATCAGCATTGTATTCGCCATAACCTTCAGCTGCAGGAACTTCTACAGTGAATTTATCGCCAACTGCTTTACCTTCTAATGCTTTTTCAAGACCAGGAATAATGTTTCCAGCACCGTGCAAATATGCAAGTGGTTCTGCTTGAGATTGGTCGAGAGTCTCGCCTTCAGCATTCGTCAATTTATAGTTAAAAGAAACCACAAGGTCATTTGCAATAACAGTCATGTTAATGATCCATACAATATTTTAAGGGTACATCATAAAGTGAAATACAGTTTTTGTAGACTAAATTTGCTAAAAAAATGCAATTTCCATGGTTTTGCCATGTTTTATGATCGTTTTTTCATTGATTGGGGCATATTTTTAGATTTCAATGCAATTTAATTTTGGGTGCGATTTTGCGTGCGACAAAATCCTTTGCTGTTAACAATCCTGCATGCGCATACCCATAAATCGTGGCTTGATGTAGACGATAGAGTGATACATACATCGATTTCGCCACAAAACCTTGTACATTGACCTGTCCAAGGAGTTCACCGACTGCTTTATTTTCACTTAAAGAAACCAATGAGCCTTTGTCTGAGAAATTAAACATCGGCTGCGGTTTACCTTTAATACGCGCTTTGATCGCCTCCACCATAAAAGTTGCCTGCTGGCTGGCTACTTGTGCACGAGGACCCAGCGGTTGATCACGAGCATCGAGTATACAATGCGCACAATCACCTAAAGCAAAGATATTCGGGTCTGCTTTGGTTTGCAGTGTCGCAAAAACCTCTATACGTCCCATACGATCTTTGGTGAAACCTTCCAGCTCTTGAATCACTTTAGGTGTTTTGATTCCTGCTGCCCATACTTTAAGTTCAGCGGGAATGCTGGTGCCATCATTAAAGTAAATATGTTGAGCATCGACTTTTTCAACACGTTTCGTAGTGAGAACATTCACTTTCATCAGTTCGAGTTGTTTAAGGCTATGCTCCGCTATTTTTTCAGACAAAGCAGGCAAGATTCGATCTGCGCCTTCAATCAGGCTAATCACCACTTTTTGAGGGTTAATTTTATTTAAACCATACTTGTAAAAATTTTGTTTGGCATGAACCAGTTCTGCTGCCAGTTCAACACCCGTTGCGCCTGCACCAATAATTCCAATATGTAATTCACGATCTTGATCTTGGTTTTGAGCATCAATATGTAATTCACGATCTTGATCTTGGTTTTGAGCATCCAAATACAGATGCAGTAAATCTTGCTGGAAAATTTCGGCCTGAGTCGGTGTGTCGAGGTAGTGACAAAAATCTTTCACGCCTGTGGTATTAAAATCATTTGAGACTGAACCGACTGCCAAAATCAATGAGTCATAACTGAGCGTCAAGGTTTCATTGCTTTGTTCATATTTGGATGCTTGAGATTTCGCTAAAATAATCTGTTTTTGATCACGGTCAACATTTTCTAGACGACCTAATACAAACTCATAATGATGCTTGACTGAATGCGCAAAATAATGGGTTCCTTCATCATGCGTATTCATGGTGCCTGCAGCAATTTCATGCAAGAGCGGTTTCCAGATATGCGTCAGCTTTTGATCGACTAAGGTGATTTTTGCTTTTTGAGATTTGCCGAGCGTGTCACCGAGTTGAGTGGCAAGTTCGAGACCGCCTGCACCACCACCCACAATCACGACATGATGAAGTTTTGAATGATTTTCTTTTGACATAATTGACCTATTATTATTTGATTTAAAAGCATAAAAAAAAGAGATGGTATTAATATGCCATCTCTTTTATCTAAATCAGACTTAATTGTTCAACATGTTACAGATTTACAATAAAAAGTTGATCAATTTGATCGGGATTGAATGATTACTCTATTATTTTGAGTACTTTAGGAACTAATGGATTGAATTTCGACCCCAGTATTATAAACAGAATAAAAGTACGATTCTCTTTTCCTTCTCTTTAACAAATCTCATTTCCTTTCCTATAAGCAGAGGGATGTACTGTGGTGAGTTTGCTTTTAGTTCAATAAATGGATTTTAGCCTGACTTTCAGCACCCATTGAAAATAATGATTTAAACCAAATGATTGTTTTTTCAAACCAAGAGGCTTCCTCAAGCTGAACTTCATCTTCAATCATGATGCTTTTAATCAGTTTATGGTCTTGATAAACGTTGACTTGAGCCAGTTGAACCATTTTGGCTAATGGCGCGGTTAATGATGAGTTCACAAGCTCTACATTTAAGTGTGTTTTTGTTTGAGTTAAGGGTTCGACTGCAGTCACAACGCCAAATTGATCAGGTTGCATGATGCGATAACTGACATTATCAAACTGATTTAAGTCAATCATAGCGTCAGGATTGTACAGCGCAGTCGTGGCAAGTTTAGGTTGCTTAGATTCAACCTTGAACATTTTCAGAGTGGATTGGACGACTGGCAGTTCTGCAATCAGTTGCTTATCTTTAATGATGACTTCATTACGACTGTAGGTATAAGCCAAATTCATCAGCTTGTGCGCAACTTCAGCACGTTTAAGCGCATTTTTAGCACCCAAAACCACCACAATTAAACGACGGTTAGGTGACTCAAAGTTTGTGGTGGCACGATTTGCAGTTAAAGCAAGGTTATAACCTGCGGCTTTGGTAAATCCAGTTTTTAAACCATCCACAGTTGCATCTTGTTTGAGTAAAATATTAGTCGCGCGGTGGAAATGTAAGTTGTAAGTAAAGCTTTGTTGTTTTGAATAATACAGATAATCAGGAGTCTCTACAGAAAGGGCTTGTCCCAATAAAGCCAAGTCATGTGCAGTTGAAAAATGATCATCCATCGAAATACCTGCGGTATTTGAAAAATGTGTATCCTTCATGCCCAATGCTTTGGCTTCTTGGTTCATTCGCGCAAGAAACTTTGGAATATCTCCTGAAATTCGTTCAGCTAAAGTCACAGCAGCATCATTTGCAGACATCACGATTAACCCTGCCAACAACTGATCTACCGTGATTAGCTCATTGGGCTTTAAGTACATTTGGGATTCATCCCACTGCACGATATTCACCACAGGGGTCGCCGTTAAAATCTCATTCTTATTCAATTTGCCTGCTTGTATATCTTTCAATGCGATATAGGCCACCATCATTTTAGTAAGAGATGCAGGCGCACGTTGTACATGACTATTGTGTTCAGCAATGATTTGACCCGATTGCGGATCAAGTATCGTCCATGCTTCAGCTTCAACGCTCAGTGGATCGATTTTGAGTAAGCTTGCATGTAACAATGTTGTGCAGAAAAAACTGATGAGAACGCAGAGTGAGATGATGATTTTCAACGGTATTACCTTTTAGAGCCGATCCAGTGGCAGTGAGATATCAAGCACCCCGCATGCTATGCCTTTTTTTTTGGCTTCGCTAGTCAGTTTTGTAGACAAATACAACGAACTGAGCAAGTCTTGTAAAAAAAATGATAATCTAGATGCAAATTTTCGCTTTAGTATTTTAAAGACTTATTATGTTGCATTATCAGATCGAATTTGACGATTATCGTCAGCATCTCATCCACGTGACTGTACGTTTTGTCGCAGAACCGACTCAAGTGTTGTCCTTACCGACTTGGATTCCGGGTAGCTATCTTATTCGTGAATTTTCTAAGCACATCGAAGGCGTGCGTGCTTATGATGAAGATGGTCGTTTATTGCAAATTCGTAAGAATGAAAAAAATAAATGGCAGTTGTTCAATACCGACTTTGAGCTGATCACTGTTGAATATGATGTCTATGCGTATGATCTGTCTGTACGTGGGGCGTATGTCGATCAAACGCGTTTATATGTCAATCCTGCGTGTGCATGTTTAGGTTTAGATGGTCAGGAAGATAAAGCTGTTGAAGTGGAACTGTTCTTGCCACCAGAGTTAAAACATTTCCAACTGGCGACAGGACTTCCTTCAAAAAGTTTAGTCAAAGGGCGTTATACGCTTAAAGCGAAAAACTATGCTGAACTGATCGACTCGCCTTTTGAATTGGCAGATCAAACACGTTTTAGTTTTGAGGCCAATGGCATTCCGCATGAGTTTGTGGTTTCAGGCAAACATGCCATGAATGAACAACGCATGAAACAAGATATTGAAAAAATCTGTGCGACAGAAATTTCAATGTTTGGTTCAGCACCATTTGAACACTATACGTTTATGACTATGGCAACAGGAAATAGTTACGGTGGTTTGGAACATCCAAACAGTACCAGTTTGATTTCTCCGCGTGATGATCTACCTAAAGCCAATGAGCCTGTTGAGCCATCAGCAGATTATCAACGTTTCTTAGGTCTATGTAGCCATGAATATTTCCATTCATGGTTGGTCAAATTCATTCGTCCTGAAAACTTTGTGAACTATGATTTAAACAAAGAAGGTTATACCTCTTTGCTTTGGATTTTTGAAGGATTCACGTCTTATTACGATGATTTGATTTTGCTTCGTAGTGGTGTGATCAATCAAGAGTCATATATCAAACTATTAAAATCGCAAATTGATCGTTACTTACAAAACCCAGGTCGTGCAATTCAGACTGTCGCTGAGTCGAGTTTCGATGCGTGGGTGAAGTTTTATCGTCAGGATGAAAACTCAAATAATGCTGGTACAAGCTACTACAACAAAGGCTGTTTAGTGGCGCTTTGCTTAGACTTAGGATTACGTTTACGTGGTTCAAGCCTGGATGCATTGATGCGTAAGTTGTATGAAAATGCGCAAAATGGCATTCAAGTGAATGAACGTACCATTTATGAGTTAGCGAATGAGCTAACAGGCGATGATTGGTCTGAACAAATTAATCATTTGATCAATACGACAGATGAATTGCCACTGGATCAGTTGTTCCCTGAGTTTGGTTTAAGCTATAGCTTAAATAATGACAAATCGCTTCCGTTTGGTTTGAAGTTGGCAGATAAACCAGAAGGGGTGTTGATTCAATCTGCACGCCGTGATGGTGCTGCGGTACTTGCAGGACTTTCTGCCAATGATGTGATTGTGGCGATTGATGGTTTAAAAGCGACAACGAAACTTGTTGAGCAATACGCCAAGCAAGATGGAACGTATACCGTGTATGCTTTCCGCCGTGATGAGTTTATGCAATTTGATGTGAAAGCATCGAGCAGTACCTTGACTGAAGTCGAACTGAAAGTTGAAGATCAAGCTAAAGCTGAAAAATGGCTGAAAGCTTAATTGCTAAGATTTGAAAACTCATGTAAAACCCATACTTAGCTATGGGTTTTTTTATAAGAAGATGAATATTAAGAAATTAAATTGGGGCGTGATCATTACCATCACATGGATCGTTGGTATTGCTTATATTTGGCTGTTTGGAAAATTGAATTCTCCAGAATCTTTGAATGAGCTCGGCGATTTTCTTGCAGGTGCATTTGCACCGATTGCATTCTTATGGTTAGTTTTAGGATATAGACAACAAGGAAAGCAGTTAGAGCAAAATACCAAAGCATTAGAACAACAGGAAAAGGCACTTCAACTTCAAATTGAAGAGATGAGGGAGAGTGTAAAACAGCAAAGACAATTAGTAGAAATACATAATTTAGAATTGAAAAATAATTATTTATCAAGCAAGCCATCTATAACTTGCACTGTTATTGATGGAGAAGTGTTTAATAAACAGATTGCTGATGGTCAATTTATCTATTTTAATTTAAAAATTATTTTAAAAAATGAAGGTAGAGCTGAGGCTAAATCTGTAGCTATTAATTCAGAAAATGGTTATTTGGAATTCATTAGAAAATTAGATATTGATAAGGAATATGAAAAAATTTTGATCTTCAAACAGCACGATTTTACTATAGCTAAATTCAATTTATATGCTCATTTTAGTGTGCAATATAGTGATATATACCAAAATGAATACAGTCAACACTTTGAGGTAAAAGGAACGATGATCGATGATACAGATGGGAATGAAAAATGGGAAATCATTATCGTACGTCATGAATAAAATAAAGCCCTCAATTAAGGGCTTTATTTCTTTTAACTAATCAACCGCGACCACGTCCACGAGGCGCTTTAGTATTTGGACGTGTTGTACCGTTGGTTTTACGCTTCGGTTTCTCACTGTCATCCATCTGCCAAATACGCTTTGTTCCTGATTTTTTCACAGTTCCATCTTTTTTCTTACGAACGATCGGCTTACCACCCGTACCACCCGGTTTTTTCACATAAGAACGTGAACGGTATGGCTCTTCAGCAGGAATGCTTTGGAAATCAGGATAAAGCAAAGGTTCGATTTCTTTGGTTTCACCCGGTTGTAAACCCATTTGAATCAAATCAATTGCACCGATTTTGGTACGGATTAAGCGAAGCGTCGGGAAGCCAACAGCAGACGTCATACGACGAACTTGACGATTACGACCTTCACAGATTGAAATCTCAACCCAAGACGTTGGAACAGACGCACGGAAACGAACAGGTGGAACACGTTCCCACAACCATTCAGGCTCAGCAACTTTGGCAGCTTTAGCAGGAAGCGTCATGCCATCTTTAAGTTCGATGCCTTTGCGAAGCTGTTCTAAAGCTTCTTCAGTCACATCACCTTCAACCTGAACCAAATAAGTTTTAAATTTCTTATTTTCAGGGTTGGTGATGTATTGGTTTAAACCACCGTGATCAGTAAGGAATACTAAACCTTCAGAGTCCATGTCCAAACGACCCGCAAGACGTAACGATGGATCATTTACGAAATCTGCCATCGTTTGGTGTTTTTCGTCAGCACGGAATTGGGAGAGGACGTCATAGGGTTTGTTAAGAATGACGATTTTCATATGGGATAACTTCTGTAATTCAAAAATTTAAAAAGCTCAAGATTTATTCAATAGAGAAATGTTGTTATTTCCTACATAAATCTCAAAAACAGCGAATATGGATTACAGTATTATGCGTGAAGTGCCGTTGAAAGTATCGCCTATTGGCAAATATTTTTTAGATTCACATTCCACAATAATAAGGAGAACCTAAAAAATGGGTTATCAAAAGATCATTGTTCCAGCGGATGGAAGCAAAATTACCGTCAATGCTGACTTATCATTGAATGTTCCCAATCATCCGATTATTCCATTTATTGAAGGTGATGGCATCGGTGTAGATATTACGCCAACGATGAAAGCTGTGGTTGATGCTGCGATTCAAAAAGCTTATGCGGGAAAACGTTCGATCGTCTGGATGGAAGTCTATTGTGGAGAAAAAGCCAATAAAATTTATGGCAGTTATATGCCCGAAGAAACTTTTGAGGCGCTACGAGATTATGTGGTTTCGATCAAAGGACCACTTACGACGCCAGTAGGCGGTGGGATTCGCTCTTTAAACGTTGCATTACGCCAAGAGCTTGATCTTTATGTGTGTGTACGTCCAGTGCGTTGGTTTGAGGGTGTTCCATCACCTGTACGTCGTCCTGAACTGACCGATATGGTGATCTTTCGTGAGAACTCAGAAGATATTTATGCAGGGATCGAATGGAAAGCGGATTCTCCTGAAGCGAAAAAAATCATTAAATTTTTAAAAGAAGAAATGGGCGTGACCCAAATTCGTTTTGAAGACAATTGCGGAATCGGGATTAAACCTGTCTCAAAAGAAGGGACACAGCGTTTAGTGCGTAAAGCCATTCAATTTGCTATTGATAATGACAAGCCGAATGTGACCTTGGTGCATAAAGGCAACATCATGAAATACACCGAAGGCGCATTTAAAGAATGGGGCTATGAAGTCGCAATCGAGCGTTTCGGTGGAGAACTATTGGATGGTGGTCCTTGGGTGAAAATTAAAAATCCGAGAACAGGCAAAGACATCATCATCAAAGATGTCATTGCCGATGCCTTCTTACAACAAATTTTGATGCGTCCATCCGACTACTCTGTGATTGCAACATTGAACTTAAATGGTGACTATATTTCTGATGCTTTAGCCGCAGAAGTTGGTGGGATTGGCATTGCTCCGGGTGCAAATATTGGTGGTGCAATTCAAGTCTATGAAGCAACACATGGTACAGCACCGAAATATGCAGGTCAGGACAAGGTGAATCCAGGCTCAATCATCCTTTCTGCTGAAATGATGCTACGTGATCTAGGCTGGAATGAAGCCGCTGATTTGATTATCAAAGGCATATCTGGCGCAATCGCAGCAAAAACGGTGACCTATGATTTTGAACGACTCATGCAAGGTGCAACCTTGCTACGCTGTTCTGAGTTTGGTCAAGCGATCATTCAACACATGGATGCTTAAGCTTGGTCTAAGCTTAACAAGCATAAAACCCGCCTAACAGCGGGTTTTTTAAGTCTTATAATTTGATTAAAGCAATTCGACTAAACATATTCGACTTGTTCTTTTTTGCGAGTCACCCAAAAGAATTGCATCGTACCAAGGAGTAACACGCCAGCAGCCAATAAAAACTGCTGGTGATATTCAACCCCTAAAATTTGTAAGCCACTAAAGCTCAAACCACCGACCAGTTGTACTGTTGCAAACAGAATGGTTGCAATACTCCAGAGCTTTTTATACGAGGCGGTATAGCGTTGCAAAATGGTGTAGGACGTCAGAAAGACCACGGCTGGGTTGAGCAAGCCAGTTAAAAAAGACGACATGAAAGTGAGTATTGAATATTGACTGACGATTGCGATCAAGATCGCAAAGACATAACAGCTATATAGAATTTTTAAGGCTTGAATATTGCCGAACCTCTTCGCAAGGAGATAAGAACTGATTGCACCTAAGGCACTACCGAATCCATAAAGAATCCAGTTCAAATTCATCCAATACAAATCTAGCTTAAGCACTTCATTTAAATAATCAATCCAAAACAGTGAATGCGGTACATAGGCAAATGCACTCGCACCATACACCGCCAGTAAACTAAAAAAGAAAATATTCAGTTCTACTTTACTGGTTATCGGAGCAACTTGCGTTGAAAGCTGTGTCTTAAAATAATTAAGGTAAATACTCAGGATGACCGTAATGATCACAGCAAATGTCGCTAAGATCAGCCATGCGGTTTGTGTTGAGATACGATCAAGATAAGGTAAAAACAAGGTCGCAAGTAACACACCTAGACCGATGCCACTAAAGCCAATAAAGTTGATCTGAAAGCGATCTTTGAGTTCACAACACTGAGCGACGATACTCGGGGACAGAATCATGATTAAACCACCACAAATACCCGAAATGATCCGCCAAAACATATACCAAGCTTGAGGGAAACCATCAAAGGCACAGCAAAACAGACTTAAACTACCCGCGATGGCAGCACCCTGAATATAACGCGTCATAGTTCGTGTTTGAGGTAAACGCATTGCCCAGAATGCACCGATCAGATAGCCCAATAGATTTGCACTGCTTAAAATACTGGCAAATTGTGCTGACCATTCAAAGCTTTCACGGGTACTGGGTAATAATGCTGTATATGAAAATCGCAAAATGCCAATACCTAGGCACATGCACAAACAAAGAAAAATACTCAACTGAGCTTTATGGGTAGAGAACATCCTGTTCCTCTATTTTTAATGTATAAAAATGATTTAAATCTATAGTATTGATTTGAATGAAAAGTGTCCAATTAAAACATGGGGATTACACTTAAGTATGACGATTCAGTAATTGATTAAATTGAGTAATAAATTAAATGAGTTAGAGGAAAAGTATTAAGGGTTATTCACTTCTATACTGTGGTTAAGATGTATTGAACAATTAGTTTCTTTATTGAAAGAAAAATTAAATAACCCGAATCGCGGATAAGGATTTTTCTTTAAAATCATAAGCTAAATGTAATTTTATGATTAATTTTTAGTGCTATCAGATCAAGGTAAATACTTTTTTATGATCAAAATGATGCATAAATCTTAAGATGAATTGTCTCATTGCCTTAAGCAGGATTCGGGTTAAATAACAATAGAAAAAAATGAGTGTTTTTAAATGAATCAGATTGATGAAAAGTTAAGATTTTATGCACATGCTTTGGTTCTTGGTATTGTAAATATAAATGAAGTGAATGAATGGTTATTTGAGGTGATTGAGCAGAATGATCTGCATGATATTCCTGATAATTTTTTTGAATTGGTACATTACGATCAAAAACAAATGCTGAATTTTATTTCGGAACAAAGATTAACTCAGGTGAAGTCTCTTCAACAGGGAAGAGATCTTTTAAAATATTACTTGGATAAAAATCAGTTGGTTTCAAGCCAGTGTTTATTAGATGATCAGCATCGAGCACATTTATTTAATATTGCCAGTGTATTTGAACTAGATGAAGCTTATACATATCTTTCATTGATACATGATGACCATTATATTAACTATGTTTATAGGGATAAAAATACAACTGATTTTATAAAATTTCTGGATAATATTTGGTTAGAGATTCTCAATCAATCAACGTCCTCACATTGATGGCTGATCTACAATGTGTATTCATTTTCAGTGGAAGAAAAGATCCATCTTTATTTATATTTTTTCTGATTAATTTTTAAGTATTTTTTTGAGAACTTTTACATGAACAAAGTAAAACTCATTCTTTTGGCAGGATCGTTGAGTCTACTGACCGCATGTCAGCCACCCCCATCAGGTGAGCATGCTGGACTGGCTTATCCTTATCTATATTATCAATTACAACAACAAAAACTTTCCGAGACTTTGCCTGTTCCAGTTGAAGGTGTGAAGCCAAGGCAAATTGCGGATACTTGGGGTGGTGCACGAAGTGAGGGGCGCAAGCATCAAGGGGTTGATATCTTTGCAAAACGGGGAACACCCGTACTAAGTACGACTCATGGCATCGTGTCTCAAGTTGGTTTAGATCGGCTGGGTGGAAAAGTGGTCTGGGTGATCGGACCTGCATTGAGCCGTCATTATTATGCACATCTGGATGGTTATTCTGCACAAATCCAAGAAGGGGATTGGATTGAAGTAGGTCAAGTATTGGGCTATGTGGGCAATACAGGAAATGCTCAAAATACGCCACCGCATTTACACTATGGCATTTATTTACAAGGTTCTGGTGCCACAAACCCTTATCCTTTTTTACAGAAAAAATAGTCTATTGCTTAAGATGGTTTAAGTAGATGAGTTGTAGCTGAATATGATCAAAAATGCTGAACAAATACTTTGAAATGCTGAGTGACACTGAGTGAGCATTTGGATCGATTGTGTGAAGAAAGTAAATATTCAAAGTGAATGCTCAATGATTTTATTGAGTTTTAAATTTGAGAGCTTACGTTGTCTTATTTAGATACAGGCTCAAGCTTTTCTCTTGGTAAAATTGGCGTATGTTGAAGATGTGGTCACATCATGACTCATTTGATATTTGAAATGATCAAATTTTATTCATGATCACTTTGTTTTTAGCCTCATATCGTTTGATCCTCATAGCGTTGGTCAATCACTTAATTATGTATTGGAGTACTATCATGTCAAATCAACAACATAATCAGAATCAACAAAACCAACAACAGCAACAACAAAATCAGCAGAATGAGAACCAACAGCAACCGCAGTCCGATCAGCAAAAACAGCAACAGCAACAAAACCCAAATCAAGGGCAACACAATCAGAATAATCAACAAAACTTAAATCAGCAACAACAACAGCAACCACAATCGGATCAACAAGGTCAGCAAAACCTACAACAGAAGAACAACCAACAACGTGAATGAAAATGAGCTGTCATCCCTTTAATCTGATGAAATGAGTTAGCTTTAAAATCAAAAGCTAGCTCATTTTTTTATGTCTCTTAATTTTCTCAGTCGTTTTTTTGTAGCGAGACGGTTCTCACTGATTATCCTTAAAGCCTGATGCAAAATAGAAAATGTAATTATTGGTAAAACTGTAAAATTTAAACTTCAAAATAACGATAAACTACGAAAACTAAAAAAATGTCTAACTTATAGATAGATGATGAAAATGATTGACTGCTTCCAATGAGAAATATGCAGTGATTCATCATGCAATATTGTTGGAGATATGACGTAATGGAGATTAAAAAATGAAGATGTACCAAGTGGATGCTTTTACAACGGAGCTGTTTAAAGGAAACCCAGCAGCAGTGATTGTCAGTCACGCATGGTTAACAGATTCATTAATGCAAAATATTGCGGCAGAAAATAATTTGGCCGAAACGGCTTTTGTTAAAATCATTGATCCAGATAATTTTGAAATCCGTTGGTTTACACCAAAAATTGAAGTGGATTTTTGCGGTCATGCCACACTTGCCAGTGCTTTTGTTTTATTTAGAGATTATACGACATCAAAAACGATTCAGTTCCATGTTAAAGATCTCGGTATTTTTACGATTAACCAGGCCAATGATGGCAAGATTCAAATGAATTTCCCGATTCGTCGTCCGCACCGTGTTGAAGAGTTTCCTGAACTTTTACATCAAGTAGTTGATAAGCCATTTAAAGAGGTTTATTTAAATCAACAGGCGTATATCTTGGTTTGTGAGTCTGAACAGGACGTGATTGATGCAAAACCTAATTTTGTCATGATTAACGCGATTGCAGAGGCGTATGAAGTGAGTACTTCAATTACCGCATCTGATGCACCTGATATTTCCATTACATCCGCGTCGCGAAAATATGATTATGTTGCACGTTACTTTGCTCCTCATAAAGGCATCAATGAAGACCCTGTGACAGGTTCCATGCACACTGGGCTTGCACCGTTATGGGCTGAAAAACTGAATAAATATAAACTTGAAGCATTTCAAAGTTCTGAGCGAGGCGGTCAGTTGTATTGTGACATTCAAAGTCATGATCGGATTGAAATTTCAGGGTATGCAAAACTGTATATGACAGCGGAAATCCATTTCTAATTTTACAATAATTTTAGTTTCAGTCTTGAATGATTAAAGTCGCTTTAAGTTTTTAGCATCAAGAGTGAGACCCATAATACTTGCCATTTCTATTTGATCGTCTTTGTGATGTGATATTGATCACAACAAGGATGATTGGAATTAATACCAATAATCAGATGTTTATTCAAATATGAAACATCTTTAAAAACACAGACCGGACTTTTTATGTTGATACGTTTTAGAACACTTTCCTTAGCCATTTGCGTATTGGGAGTGAGTGCCACAGGTTTTGCTCAACCTATTTTATTGAAAACTGAACAAAATATCGAAGAATACAGATTAGACAATGGGTTGCGTGTCATTCTTGCACCGAATGATAAAGAAAATAAAGTCTTCTTGAATACCATTTACCTGACAGGCGCATTAAATGATCCGCAAGGTAAAGGGGGGATGGCACATCTGTTGGAACATCTGGCATTTAAAGGAACACAAAATGTAAAGGGTGAGGAGTATCAACGCCGTTTAGATCAGTATTCTTTGTCGAGTAATGCCAGTACTGACTATTACTCAACCAAATATACCAGTGTCATTCGCCCTGAAAAAACAGCGATAGATGAAATGATCTATCTTGAAGCTGAGCGTATGGATAAACTGGTGCTTCAAGAAAAGTTTGTGCCATCAGAGATCAAGATTGTTGAGCGTGAACGTGAAGTGCGCTTGGATCAGCCATTTTCAGTTTTAATGGATCAAATGTGGAAGTCGGCTTATGGCAATCAATATTTGGGACGTTTACCCATTGGTGATTTAAAAGAATTACAGTCGATTAAAATGGACGAGCTCAATTCATTTTATCGAACGTGGTATACACCGAATAATGCGGTGATGGTGATTGCAGGTAAATTCAATAAACAAGACGTTTTGGCGACCATTGAAAAGAATTTTAAATCTATTCCAGCACGTCCTGTTCCTCAACAGGTTCAAGTGCCAGTATTGGACAGTTCAAAAATAAAAACACGTCAATTTGAAGTGCAAAAGGGCAGTGATTTTGGTAAATATAATATTTACCTGAATGGTAAAAACCAAAAAATTCAGCCTGCGTTGGCTTTAGCACCTTATCTATTTACCATGCAACCGAGTGGACATTTATATAAAGATGTCGTTGAAACTGGAACAGCAACACAGGTTCAATCCACCACTTGGTTAGATCAAGATTTTGACTTGGTTTTCATGGGGGCAATCTATGCACCCAACCATGATGCGCAAAAAGTCGGTACAGCTTTAGTGCAAGGAATTGAGAAAAAACATAACTTTAATGAAACTGAGTTGAACCGTGTTAAAAATCTGATCAAAAATAGTCAAAAAAGTATGATGAGCAGTGCTTCAGCAGTAGGCAGTATGCTCAGTGATTATGTGGTGTCATCAAATGGAGACTGGACACAGTTCTTTAAAGATCAAAAAGAGTTGCAAAATTTATCTGTGCAAGATGTGAATCAGGCGATTTCAGATTTTCTGACAGCGGATCATCGTATTATGGGCGATATCAAACCCACGCCTGAAGATCAAAAAAAGGCCCAACAGCAAAAACAATCAACTGAAACTGCGAAAACCTTAGATCAACAAGATACACCCCCTGAACCATTGAAAGATGTCAGTGTTTATCAAGCTGAAGTAAAGCAGTATGTAGCGCAGTCAGCGACACAATTAGAAGCTTTAGAAAAGAAAATCCAACGTGGCAAATTAAAAAATGGGATGGGCTATGCATTATTCCCGACCACAACGCGTGATGATAAAACCTATGCAACGATTTCAGTCAACTTCGGTACCGCTGAGTCGCTGATGAATAAAGCTGAAATTATTGATTTCACAGCTTATTTACTGCTTCGTGCCTCAGATAAATACAGCTTGCAAGATATCGCAGATAAATCAATCGCTGCAGGTGGTCGTGCCTCTGCTTCATCTTCCGATAATGGCATGCTCATTCAAATTTCTGCCAACAATGATCAATTTGAAGATTTCTTTAAATACATCGTTAGCGTGATGCAAAATCCGAAGTTCGAGCAAACTCAGTTTGATTTGATCAAATCACAAAGCTTATCGAGTTTAAATCGACCTTATACTGAGCCTGAAACGGTGGCTGCTCTGACCATTTCGCGTTTGATTGAGCAGTATCAACCCGGTGATTTGCGTTATCACTTCGAACCAGAGTTGGCTAAAAAGCAGATTAGTGCAGCAAGTGTTGAACAAGTGAAAAATTTCTATCGTGATTTTTTTGCCATGGATCACGCCAATATTGCGGTGACAGGGGATTTTAAAGCGCCGAATCTGTTGAAATTTATGAATGCTGAATTTTCAAAATGGAATACCAAACAAGACTATGTACGACTAACTCAAAAATATCAGCAGTATCCAGCTCAAAAAATTCATGTACTGGCGGAGCAACGTCAGTTCGGCAGTTATCAAGCTTTAATGACCCTACCTTTGAGTGCAGACCATCCAGACATGCCAGCATTAATGATGTTTAGCCAAATATTGGGTGAGTCACAACTTTCCTCTCGCTTAGCAATGGAACTCCGCGAGAAAAACGCATTGGTTTATGGTTTTGGAAGTTCACTCAGTTTAAGTGAGTATGAAGAATCTGGTGCTTTAGGCATTAGTGCGAACTATACTGCGGGCAAATCTGCGCAAGTGTCGCAAGTGGTTCATAAGGTGTTGAATGATTTGTTGACTCAAGGTGTGACTGAGCAAGAGCTTGAAGCTGCAAAATCTACTGTACTGAAAAAGCGTTATACGTCGCTTGAAGATGAACGCCGTGTACATCGTATGTTGGTGCCGCAGTTAGAGCGTAATCGTGATTTATTGTTCCGTAAGCAACGTGATCAAGCAATCGCGAAATTGACCAAAGCTGATGTTGATGCGGTGATTAAAAAATACATTAAACCTAAGCAGTTGGTTGAGGTCATGGCAGATCAATATGGTCAGTCTGCAAAATAAACAGCATTTAAGTTGAGCGAATGCAAAAATCGCTCTTCTAAAAAAAGCGCTTTTAAGTTAAGCATGCCCATCATTTAAAAAAGCCCCGTTTACTTATTTATAAGCAAGACGGGGCTTTTTTATTACACGCTATGGAGATATCTATTATTGTAAGCAAGCCTATTCTTGGATTAAAAATTAGGGCTTGATACGATAAAATTGCAAGGCATTTTTACGAAATACCTGCTCCAGTGCATCGGGATCATAGGCTGCCACGACATCACTAAAGGCATCAATAATATTAACCAATGATGTACTGACACGATCCATCGGGAAGTTTGAAGCAAACATAACGCGATATTGCCCAAAGCTTTGTAGTGCATGGGTGATCAGTGGATGAACCAGTTCAAACACTTGCTCTTTGGATGCGAGCTGATTTTTTTGATGAAAATGATGACCGAGTACAGGCATCATCAATCCAGAGATTTTGGTGTAGACATTGGGCAAAGTTGCCAGTTCAGCGATGTCTTCTTTCCAGTGGAACAGGATATTTTCACGAGCAGTTTCTGTAAGACCCGTGTGCTGACCCACTGCACCAAAAAGACCTGCGGGTGTACCCAAATGATCAAGAACAATCGAAGTTTCAGGGAATTGTTTTGCCAGTGCAATAACATCTGAAAGTTGGGTTGAATAGGTCCAAGCATCAAAACTGAGACTATATTGCGCCAATAATTCAAAGCCTCTGAGAAACTTTTTACTGCGATATAAATGCGGTTCATCTGCCCACGCGTAAATACCTTTATCCTCATGAAAGGATGCCATTTTACGAATCCCTCTAAAATGGGGAGACGTTTGCTTATGCATTTTTAATATTTTTTTAAAATTTGAATCACGCGGATCAGCGGTTGCAACCAGAGCACCCAACTTTAAATTGTGTTGATTAAGGGGGAGTGACTCAATAAATGCGGTTTCTTCAACCACGCCTTTGCCTTTCTGATGATGCCAACTGGCTTCAACATGCACGACTTGATCAACGACATAATGTCCCACATCTTTTTTATAATTTTCGGGTAGATAAGGCGCGGTGATATGTTGAGTTAAGCCAAGTGTATCAATTAACTCTTTTGATTTAACCAGACGTACGACTTTATCCAGTAGTTTTGGACGTTTACCGAATAATTTTACAGCCAAAGCCGCTGCATGTGGGGTGTGGTAAGGATCCCATTGATGAATATGTGCATCCACAATGGGAAAATCTAAATGATTCATGATCATCCTTAACTGAGTCATTGATTTTTATAAGATACGATATTCAGTTCAGTCTTCACATTGTATTTTTGTCCAAACCGTAAAATAGATGATTGACGGCGAAGTACGCTCGGATTTAAATGTTTAAGAGGACGAATTCTCAATATAAAAAAGCCCTCATCAAATGGTAGAGGGCTTCTTACACACATCATTTACTCATTCAAAAGCTTAATATACTTCTAAATTGGCTGAGACTTAGTGTTTGTGATCGTGCTTATGAGCGTGTTCGTGGTCATGCTTATTGGCATGAAACTCTTCGTTATGGCGAAAGCGAAGATAGTTTTCAAACTGTTCACAGTATTCATCATAGTTGTCTTCAAGCATCATTTGGAACTGTTGCATGATATAAGACATCACTTGATCTTTGGCATCACGCATTCCATTGCCATCTTTAAAGCCATTGGCAGCAACCCAAGTGTTAAAACGTGCAGTACCAAATAACATGGCAGCACTCACTTGACCACGCATTTCAGCAGGTTTCACTTGTGAACCTTTTTCAACACGGCAAAATTCATTGGCTTGTTTGATAAATTCATCAGCACGTTCAAAGAAAACTGCATTTAATGCTTCTTCTTCGGTTACATCAGTCGCTTCAATTTTCTGAACCATGAACTGTTCCTAGCATAAAAATCTAATGCGGTATTATAGGCAAAGCCTTGCATAAACTAAACCTTTGACTTAATCTAAAAATAGCCTAAGCAAAACATGGAGTTCATGATGCAGGATGCCATTGCAGTTCAAAGTTTAAAAAGTGATATCGCGCTTTTACGGCAAAATATTTGGCCACCTGCCGATCTTGCAAATGTTGAGGGTTTGCCGATTTATTATGGGACTCAAGATCAAGTTGACGCTTATTATCGACAGTGGGCGGGTTTGATTGAAAGGGCGCAAGATTTATTTCAGCCTTTTATGGAGGATGAAGTACTTGATGCAATTCATTTTATGGAGGATGAAGTACTTGATGCAATTCATTTACCGAGTCATTTGAACTTGCCGTTATTTTACTTTCATGTCGATCGTATTCGCATCAATAAAACCCGAGCAAAAGAATCGAAGACTTTTCGTGGGATAGCGAGTCTCGTTGATAAATGTGGTCAATTTGAACCAGATCAAATTCAAGCCATGGCACGTTGGTTAGACAGCGATGACACAGCAGCCTTAGTGGCGCATCGTGAATTTGTCGATTTACGCACCTATGTCTTTCAACATGGTCAAAGTGAATATACCCGTACACGGTTTTATGTGAATGGAATTGTATTGAGTGTTGAACCCCACTTTGAATTGGTGGATGCACGAGATAAACCACGTAAACAGCGCAATGACAGTTATAGCGATCCGATTGGCGATAATAATACTTGGCGTGTGTTTGGGAAGAATCGTTAGATTTACAAATATTTGATTTTTTTCAAGAGGGAATGAATTTCTGATTCATTCCCTCTTATGATTGAATTGATTCGGTTGATTAATCCAGTTTAAGAAAGAAAATTTCAGATATTTCTTCTACTTGTTCTTGATTTGGAATAATGGCAATACAGTTGGCTTCGGTATATTTACTGAAAGTGTGTGCTTGAGGTTCTTCAGCACGACTTATTACATATTTACCTGAGATATCTTGTTGATATTTTGCAAGAAAGATTTGTAGTCTGTTTGAAGGCTGCACATTTTTCATAAAGCCTCTGAGATAATGATGCTCAATAATTTTAGGGTCGCTTCGATTTAAAATATATCTCACTGCAATATTCATAGAAATCATAATTTCGTCAATATCACCACCTAAATTCACGATCTGGGCTTTGTCCTCAAGAACCTCTAAAACGGTGCCTTTGTGAATACCTTGAGCATCACGGATGATTTTGTTTTCTCTGATCGGAGGAGAGCGATCATTACTTTTGAAAATTTTAAACTGGGTTGGATTTTCAGTGAGTATATGTATTGGTGAATTTGATGAACCTTGGACTGAACTCAAACTATCTAAAGTAAGTATTCCTGCGTCGGCAGGGCTCACACTACAGACTAAAATCAAATCATATAAGCTTGCCAGTTGATCAAACTCATCAGAAAGTTGTTGTCGAGACATTCCTAATTTTGGGTCAAAAGTTGGGTTATTTTCTTTAACCATACTATCAGGAGATAGGTAAACAGCAGGTTTTAAAATTTTGATTCCAACATCTGAATAGCCCCATTGCTGTAAAGTATTCTTTACATAAATACATTCTTCACTGATATGGTCTTCACGATCATAGCTATACAGACTGACAACCACGACACGAGGGGTTTTATAAACATTGACCTCTTTTACGCCAGCTCGTGATAAAGCCACTATTTTTTCAGCATTAATACTTTCATCTTTTTTAAGTAAACACTCACCTTGATGAATAATGCTGCCTTGTTGAATCACACCTTCGAACTGTTTAATAGGTGATAAGATTTTGTATTTATAGGGATCATTAAAATCTAACCGACGATCATCTTCACGAACAATTGCATCTAATGATGAGGGGAGTTCAATGTTTTTAGGAAATCTAATGACCGAATCTCCATTGAAATTGATTTTATAGAGGTCTTGAGATCTATAAAGTTCATTGTTCCAAAAATACATATGATTGATTGTAAGATAGTTATCACCGTTAATGCCTTCTGTTTTTTTTGATTCGAGCCCCCATCCTGAAAATGCAGATAGATGTTTTGTAGGGTAAGCTTCTAACGCAAGAATATCTTCTGCCACACGTCTTCCAATCGCTTGATCTAAAGGAATCAATTCTGTATGTAAACCTTGAGTTAATCTTTGATAGATGTGGTGAAAGGTATGTATCAACAATTCAGGAAAATTATGTGGGAAATCGAGTTCAAGTCGCATAGTTATAAGCTTTTGATTGTTTAATAGGATTTATAAGTAACCTTGATACTAGCATTGGGCATGCCTATTTCCAACTGAAGGCAACTCACGATTACATGATAAATTTCACATTAGTTTTGAATGCTAAAGAGAGACTACTTAAGTAATCCAATGACAGGTTTAGTGATCCACTGGCGGATAATAATACGTGGCGTGTGTTTGGGAAGAATCGTTAATATAAGCTCAACATTTTACTACATGTTCAAACTTGTAAGCTAAATCTATGATTTATAAGATGAAGACTGGAAAAATACATATCGAGTATTTATGGTCGATCAGCGCATTAAGATCTTCATTAAAGTTTGGGGGATTTTAAAACAATTCTATCCTCATCCATTTCCTTTATTACTGCTGATCAGTTTTTACTTAATGGTTATTTCTGCACTGAGTATAGGATTACCATATTTATTAAAACTATTGGTTGATCAAACTCAATTGGGGCAAGCCGAAACTTCATTTGCAAGCTTTTTTCAATTCAATTATTTATATCTGCTTGCTTTGGCTTATGCCGTGGGTTGGATGTTAAAAGAATTCATTCAACAGATGAATAACTTCAGTAGTGCAGTTTTATTAAGGCACTTTGATTCAGCTTTGATTTATGAAGGCATAAAAAATTACTTTTCACTGAAAGATAGTGTGCAAAAGCAACAGGATGTCGGTGTATTTAATAGTGATCTATTACGTGGTTCAGAAGCATTCGGACAGATTCTCTATACTAGTTTCTTTGTTATCGTTCCGATCATTCTGCAAATAGTAGGCATGGTTTGGGTGCTCGGGATGAATGTTGCATGGAGCTATGCTTTTTATTTCTTCATTTTTTCATGCTGTGCGGTGCTGTTATCTTTACTCATTACCTTTAAAACGAAAGATTTCTTTACTGAAATGTATCAGTCGAGAAATCAACTCAATCAATTTATGATCGAAAAAGTGCAATCGAGTTATGACATTAAAGTGAATAACGCAACGAATTATGAGTTGCAAGCGTTTAAAGTCAGAATCGAAAAGTTCATGCAAGAATCACGGCAGACCTATCTTAAAGTAGTTGTTTTAATGATGTATCAAGTGGCTTTTGTAGGACTATTTCTATTTGTATTTATGGGATTGTCCGTTTATTTATTTGAGCAACAGCGTTTTAGTGCAGGTAATTTTGTGCTGATTTCTAGCTATATCATTAGTTTAACTTTGCCACTGATGATGATGTCACAGAGTATTATTCGCCTGCGTGGTGACTTTATTGCCATTGAAAAATATGATGATTATTTCGAATTTGAAAAAGATCAATTCGATGAGAGAACTTTAGAACCGAATACGACTTTTTATCAATTTTTAGATGCAGAGTTGATATTGGGAAAAAGTAGAATTCAACATTTTAATTTTAAGATTGAACAAAGTAAAACTTATGTGGCAATTGGTAGAACAGGGATTGGTAAGACCAGTTTTATCAATTATTTAATGGGACTGACTCAAATCAACAGTGGTCAACTTCATTATAAAAATATTGATATTAGCCAGCAATTCTCTACCGAAATTTTTAAAGAAATTGCATTTGTCAGTCAGCATCCGATTGTATACTCGGGAACCTTACGTCAAAACCTCATACATAGTAGTCAACACACGTATTCAGATGACACCTTAGAGTTTTGGCTCCATCAATTTGGTTTAACGCAATTATTAGAGAAAAATAGTATTGGCTTAGATGATGATATTCAAGAGATTTACAAAAGCTTTTCAGGTGGTGAGAAACAGCGCATTAGCCTGATTCGTGCAATATTAAAAAAACCACAATTGTTGATTCTAGATGAACCTACGGCAGCTTTGGATGAAAAGACCAGTCTATATTTACTGCCAATCATTCGAGAACAGGTGAGCACGATTTTTATGATTTCTCATGCAAATTATGCGATTGAATTGGCAGATGAAGTTCTAGATTTTAATCTACTTTTGAAAACACAAAACTCGGAGCAAGCGTAAATTTTCATTAATTATGCTTTGCTTAATTTGAATCGATATTCAAAGTTCAGCATGTATCCAGCATGCTGAACTCAAATGCTGACTAGCAACGAAATAAAAAAAATAAAAATTAAGTATTTGGACATTGGATCTTTGGATTATTCAAGCCGCGACTATGGGTAAATACGGCAATGAGTGCTAGGCCAATCAATATAATGACACTATAAATAAGTATGCTTGCATTAAAGTGATCTACCATGAAACCACCAAATAATGCGCCAGCAGCAATCATGACTTGGAACATACCCACAAATAAGGGCATCCCTTTTTCGACAGACTCAGGTGCATGTAAAAACATCCAAATATTGGCTGTGGTTGGAAATGCACCAAAAGCAAAACCCCAGAGTGCAGTCAAAATATAGGCACCGACCAAATGCACGGCAAAAACGGGGAAACTTAAGAAAACAATACCCAAGCTGAGCCCGACCACCGCCAAGGTATAACGCACATTAATGTTGCTGCTATAACCTGCAAAAGCATTACCCAAAAAGCCTGCGGCACCATAGACCAATAGCAAGGTACTAATGGTTGAACCATCAAACCCAGCCACATTTTTAAAGAAGGGTGCCAAATAGCTATAGGTTGAAAAATGCGCAAAACCAATCAATAAAATAATCACTAGGCCTTTACGTGCTTTCGGGTTTTGAAACAGTGCAGGCAGGTCACGATATTGAATCGATGAAGTCGGCGGTAGTTTGGGTAGAAAAAAATACTCAAGCAATAAAATGACAGAACCCATCACCGCCGTGATGACAAAAGCGCTTCGCCACCCGTACAGTTCACTCAGCCAAGTGCCAATCGGAACACCCAAAACTGTAGCCAAAGTCACGCCAGCCATGACGATTGCTGTGGCTTTTGCAATCGGAAGATGAGAAGGCGCAACCCGACCACTCAGTGCAATCGCTGTTGCCCAAAACCCGCCAATGGCAATACCCAATATGAATCGACTGAGTAACAGTAACTCAAAACTTGCCGCATAAGCAGTGATGAAATTGGCGAAAACCATGACAGCGGTTAGAGAGATCAATAGCACTCTTCGATCTAGGCTTTTCACCCAAACCGAAATTAGCGGTGCAGCAAAAGCGCCCATAATGGCAGGTAGGGTAATCACTAAACCGGCGGTACCCACACTGACATGCAGGTCTTGCGCGATTGCATTTAACACACCAATAGGCAAAAACTCACTGGTAACGAGAATGAATGCGGTAATCGAAAGGGTAATCACAGCATACCAATTGCCTGCTGTTTTAGGTGATTGTTCTTTAGGTACTTTTTCTTCAGGTACTTGGTCTTCAGATATTTGGTCTTCAGATACTTGGTCTTGATGCAGATTTGTTTCAGTCAGTTTAACTTGAGTGTTCATTGACGGTCACTCCTCGAATTTTTAATTTCATAGTGATTGTTATGAAATTAAAATATTTGATTTATTGCGTGAGGTCAATTAATTTATTAGTGATCGTTATAAAATTAAAATGAGATGTTATGAACGAAATGACAAAGCCAGAAAATCAACAAGATAGTGTGGTGGCTAAATCAAAGCGACGTGGACGTCCGAAATGCTTTAACGAACAACAAGCACTCGAAAAGGCTATGTTGTTGTTTTGGCAATACGGCTATGAAGCGACTTCAATTAGTGATCTGACTCAAGCGTTGGGAATAACAGCCCCGAGCCTTTATAGCACTTTTGGCGGAAAGGCTGCGCTGTTCGAAAAGTGTTTAGAGTTTTATTCGGAAAATGAAGCTTGCCCAATGGATCAGCTTTTTACTCAAGCCAAGTCCACTAAAATAGCGATTGAACTGTATTTATTTGAAAATCTAAAACGTCTGATTCAAGCCCATAAACCTGTTGGCTGTATGTTGGTGGTTGCCACCATGAATTGTTCAACTGAAAATAGTGCGATCCAACAACAGTTACTTGAAAAACGGCTACAGACCAAATCGAAAATTTATGATCGCTTGGTCTTGGGGCAAAAGTCGGGCGATATTCCTGCCCATGCGGACGTTCAGGCTATGACGGACTACTATACAACGCTGATTCAAGGCATGACCATCCAAGCGCGAGATGGTGCAGAGCTGAGTCAACTTGAAAATGTTGTGAAAATGGCGATGAAATCTTGGGATATGTTTACTCAAGAAAATTGAAGTTAGGTAAAAAACTATTCGAAATCATTATAAAGTTGAATTAAAAATAACCCAAAGCTAGTCACTTACTTAAAGTTATGTATGTTGTGATGCTTATTTTATAATAAGTACCAAGACAAGTCTGAGTTAAAGTGTCATTTCAACTTACAGCTTTTATCAACATTATTGCGCTTATTCTCCATTTTTTGAAAAAGTATAAATCACCTTTACTTGTATTTGTTTAGATTGATAAGTTCATTAGGCCTCTTTCATAAATCATTTTTTTGAACTTTTGAAATTCATGATGTAAGTTTCCTCTCCTTTCAGGAGAGGGTTAGGGAGAGCTTATATTATGCTTAAAAGCCCTCATCCTCTTGCGGAATGCATTCCTCATCCCAAGGGGAGAAGGGATTTTCATTGATCATTTTTTGATTTTTGAAAGAATTCTTTTAATACGTTAATAACGCATTAGATCATAGAGCGAATGTTTTAACTCGGATCTATGATCATTCAAGATTATAAAAATTATTTGATAAATTTACGGCTGACTAAGAATTGCTCAGTCGCTTCAATTAATTTCTCTGCATAAACTTCTTGTTTGGCCGTGAGCCAACCCAGTGCAAACCAATCACTGGCTTCAAGTTCAGTCTGCTGCAAATAAGATGAAGAAGAGGCGAGGATTTGATACTGCTGCGCTGCTTCATGCGCGTCGTTCAAAGATTTACCATACTTTTGCAAATTTTTCACATCAAAAATATGGGTCAATATTGGAAAGCTAAATTTCAGTTCATTTAAACGCAGTGCCAATAAATCTAAACTTTCAAAATTAGTCACATCGACATCATTCAGTGTGTCTTGCAACAGCTTATATTGGTTTTGCAGGGTGTTCTGTGCATACCATTTCAGATCATTGCTTTGAACTTTTTTCGATGTTCCTAAACTGAACATCAGCAGTTCAAGGTAGTGCTGAACATTCTGTGTCGACTTGACCAGATTATTGAGTTTTTCTTTGGCATACAGCACGTCTTTACTTAAACTTTCTGCTGTTTTCGGGTTTTGCAGTAAAGCACCTAAGGTACTTTGCATATGTTCAAAATGTTTCAAATTTTCAAAGTGGCTCTTAAATGCAGCCAATTGATTTGCCCATTTATCGGTACTTTTTGAGGTCCAATCTTTAAAGATAGAGAGGGTCAAATGCAAATGATTCAGCGCCAAATGTGCCTGCTCAATATGTGTGTCTTCAGCAACTTGCGCTGAAATCGCCGCAATATTGGGCAATAAATGATTCATTTGATGGGTAATCAAGTGGCGAATACTGGTTTCAGCAGACTCTTTTTTAGCCAAGATGATTTCTTTTTCAAGCGTTGCAGGACTCACTTTTAAATCTTGTAATAACAGATTGCCATATTCAGCTTTGCTACGAACATCAAGCCAAAGTTGATATTTTTTAACCCATTCAAATGAAAATGCAAGCAAAGTTGAATCTTTGCCAGATTTAAGTTCGAATTCAACTTCATGAATGTCTTGTGATTTGTCACCAGATTTAACCTGACCAATATCTACACAGACTTCAATTTCAGCATCTTCATACGTAATGACCCGTAATGTGCGCTCGATATCGGTTTCAAATTGAAGTTGTAAAGCATCTTTTTGAGTCCCGAGAGCATTGTCTAGGATTTTTTTGGCTTCTGGATTTTGCTCATAAATACTCAGGTCTAAACATGGGGTCGTGGCTTGCTTTAAAGCATCGGAATCATCAGATTCTGGCTCATTTACAATCATCTCACCCAGATCATAATTGTCTTCAAAGCGGTGTAAATGGCTTTTGCCCGCAGCTTTTAAGGTTTGAATCCAGCGGTTGCCTTCAAGTCGTTGGCGTAATGCAACGCCATGTTGTGAAAGTAAGCGATCTGGCGTGTCGTAATATTTTGCTTGAAGTTGAATCATCTCAGATTTTTTTGGATCGACCGCTTTCATTAAAGCCATACGGCGTGTTTCTGGAATCTGAAACTTCAGTTCAACTTCAGTCATGGTAAAATCCTAGACAAATTATATTTATAAAATACAAAAAATTAAGCCAATTAATTTGTATTTATTGACTTAAAAGGGTGTTCGCTTGATGCACATACAATGTTTAAAGTTTTGCATCAGAAGTGATGGATTGTAACCGAATTAAAATGAAATACATGCCAATAAAAATTGAATGCTGCACAATTGTGCATTTTTTTAATCCGACAGTAAGGACTTTTCATTTTCGCTAGATTGCATTAGAGTGATTAAAAAAGGAACAAGAAGATTGCTATGAATGCACAAGTAGAGCCGAAATTTGAATTAGAGCCAACGCCAGAGTTTCAGCTTCCAATTCAAAATTATGCTGAATTTTATCGTTTTTATTTAACCGAACATCGCAGCATCATGAGTCGCCGTTTACATGCGGCAGGCAGCAGTGTCGGGATTTATTTTTTCAGTAAAGCCATTCGTCAAAGAAAATTGAAATATGTGGCTTATGGTTTAGTTTCAGGCTATGCATGTGCATGGGTTGGGCATTTTGTCTTTGAAAAAAATAAGCCTGCGAGTTTTAAGCAACCGCTGTATAGCTTTATTTCGGACTGGCGGATGTTGTCGGATATTTTACGAGGAAATCTAAGTTTGGTCGATCGTAAGTTTGATAAAATTGAAAGTTAAATTTTAATTGTTTAAGTAAAAGCCCAGTGATTACTGGGCCTTTTAATATCAGAAAATAATTAAACCGAGTTACACAAACTAGTGAAAGAGTGGTTAAAGAACAGGCGTGGAACGTGAATAATCACAAAAAAGCCCAATTGGTAGTGATTGGGCTTTAATGAAATAGTTAAATGAATGATTTATATAAAAATAAAAAGAGTATTTTGCATAAGGTATATTATATAGCCAAATATGAAACATAAGCTACATCATCTTAAATACGATATCCAGAGCTTCCTGAATGGTTTTATTGTTCTGAGCAATGATGTGCCTGACTTTACTTTTTAAGACAGACCATGCTTTTTCAATAGGATTGAGGTCGGGACTATACGCAGGTAGATAAACGATTCTTGT